>NZ_LKKW01000031.1 GCF_001891165.1 Streptobacillus ratti
ATTTGCTATTAAGTTTGATTTAGTAAAGTAAAAAAGGAGAGTGTGTATAATCATAAATACCACACTCTCCACTCTTTTCTATTACTTATTATCCTTTATATGAAATTTTTCATTTTTTGTCTTATAACCATAGACATAATCTAAATGAATATTTTCCATAGATTTAAATACTTTTTGTTTTAATCCTGGATTATTAGATTCTAAAGTTTCTAACATATCCTTAATTTCTTTTCTTTTACTAGATGTTTTTCCAGCCTCAATAACACAACCACAATTCATGGCTCTAATACCATTTTTCTTAGTAAATTTAATAATATCTTCTTCATGTACATTTACCATAGGTCTTATTAGAGTTAAATTTCCTGATGTTGATGGCATTTTAGGTAACATAGTTTTTAAAGTACCACCATAAAAAAGGTTGATTAATGTAGTTTCTATAACATCATCAAAATGATGACCAAGTGCTAACTTATTATATCCCATTTTTTCAATATTTTTATAAAGTATACCTCTTCTCATTTTTGCACATAAAAAGCATGGATATTCATTTGCCATTTCATTAGCAACTTTCCATATATTTGTGTCTATTATATCACAATCAATATTTAACTCTTTTAAATTAAATTTAAAATGTTCTAAATCATCTTCTCTAAATCCTGGGTTTAGACTTATAGCTTTAAATTCAAAATTAAATCTTTTATCTTTTTTTAGTTCTTGAAATAGTTTTACTAATAATAAAGAATCTTTTCCACCAGAAACGGCTATAGCTATTTTATCTCCATCTTCTATTAAACTATATTCAAGTATTGCACCTAAAAATTTAATATATATATCTTTTCTAAATATTGTTCTAATACTTTCTTCTATTTCCTCAACTGGTTTAAGTGGACAGTCAGGAATAATAGCATTACAACTTAAATTAATCATTTTTAATCTCCTAAAATAAATATAAATGATTATATCATTAAAAGAAAAAATATACAAACATTAAACTTTGTATAAATGTTGTTTATTATACCCTTATATAACATTCTTTTTATTATGGATTTTATCTTGTATTTATTTTGGCATATAAATATTAGTATAAATATTTACATATTATATGAATATTTTTGTACTTTTAGTATATGAATAACTTAGATAATTATTAGAAACATTTACATACACACATTAATGTAGTATAATTAAGGTGTTAATAAAGATTAGAGGAGAATGATATGAAAAAGAAATTATTAATACTTGCAACTTTACTTATTACTACAGTAAATTTTGCAGGAACTAAAGAAGATTTTGAAAAAGCTTATGAAAAATATGAAACAACTAAAAACGTTGAGCAATTAGAAAAAGATTTATTAGAAATTGTTAAAGCAAAAACAGACCATTACACAATAAGTTCTAAATTTGATTTAGCAAAAATAAAGATTATACAAAAAAAGAATGATGAGGCTAGAAAATATATAAATGAAATTTTAGCTGATAAAGTAGTTAGTGCAGATGGAATAAAAATGGCTAAAACTTTACTTTATTCTATAGAAGAAAATTACGATAAAAAAATGAAACTATTATCTGAATTAATAGCTTTAGATCCAAAAGATTTATCTTTACAAATTGAAATGTTAAAAGAATTATCTGTTAAAAAAGATAATGTTAAATTTGATAAGTTATATAAAGAATATGTAAAGAAAATATCTAAAGATGAAAAAGTTAAAGCATCTTTTGATGTTAATTTAATTAAAGAATTATTAGGTCAAAGTCAATTTTCAAATGCTGACAAAATTATTAAACCATACTTTACAAGTAAAAATAATGAATTGAAAGCTTTAGCAAACTACTATACAGCTATAAGTAAATTTGAACAAAAAGATGTTAAAAGTGCAGTGAAATATTCAGATTTAGCAAGTAAATTATCAAAAGAATTAGATGCTGATATAGAAAACTTTGCTTATTTATTAGCTATAGAAAACAAAGAATATGATAAAGCTTTAAAAAAATTAATAGTTATAAAAAACATAACTAAAGATAAAAGTGTATTTTTTGAATTAATATCTTTAGCAGAAGTATTAAATAAGAAAGAATTAGTAGAAAGTACTATGAAAGAATTTAGAGCTATATTAGATGAAAATCAAAATAAGCATTTAAATGATACATTATCTAAATTATTTTTATCAGATAAAATGTTTGAATTAGCAGAAAAATATGCTAAGAAAACTTTAACAGAGGATAAAAATCCTGAGGGACATTTAGTTCTTGCAGTAATATATGCAAATTTAAATAAAAAAGAAGATGCTTTAAAAAATGTTAGAGAAGCAATCTCTAAAAAAGTTGATGGAGCAGTAGAAGTAGAAAAACAAATATTAGAAAACTTAAAATAGGGTGCAATTAAGCATCCTATTTCATATTATGGAATAAAATTGTAATGATAAATAATAAAATCGATTACAAAATAGACATAGTTACTAATATGTAATAAAAAAATTGTATAGTCTTAATCTATGTGGTATACTTTAATTGAACTAAGATATTAGACAGGAGGAATTGAAATGAGTTTTAAACTTAAGGATTTACCTTATGCTTATGATGCGTTAGAACCAGTAATAGATAAAGAAACTATGCACTTTCATCATGATAAACATCATAACGCATATGTTACAAATTTAAATAACCTTTTAGAGGGAACAGGATTTGAAAACGCAACTATAGAAGAAGTATTAACATCACTAGATAAAATGCCTGAAGCAAAGAAAAACGGAATTAAAAATAATGCTGGTGGAACATATAACCATGATATATTCTGGGAAACAATGATACCAGGTGGATCAAAAGAGCCAGTAGGAAAATTAAAAGAAGCAATAGATAAGACTTTTGGTTCTTTTGAAGAATTTAAAAATTTATTTAATTCTAAGGGATTAACTCAATTTGGTTCAGGTTGGGTATGGTTAGTTAGTGATAAAGATGGTAATTTAGAAGTATTTTCTACAAGCAATCAAGACTGTCCAGTTTCTGATGGTAAAAAAGTACTTTTATGTAATGATGTTTGGGAACATGCTTATTATTTAAATTATCAAAATAGAAGAGCTGATTATCTAAAAGAGTGGTTTAATATAGTAAACTGGGATATAGTAAGCAATAGATATTAAAAAAATTGTCCTCGAAAGAGGGCAATTTTAAGTTTAAAGATATGTGGAGATATATTTTATAAAAAATTTAATTAGAAAATTATAGGTAGGAAAAATGGAAGAAGATAGAAAATTAACTAAAGAAGAACTTAAACAATATGTAAAAGATAGAATACCAGAATTTAAAAGAGTATTAAGTTTAGAAACTGAATCAGCAATGAGCTATATAGAAAGTTTTTTTGCAGCACAATTACATTTATATGATATAGACCCAGTTTACGATGATTTATTGCAAGAATTTATGCACCATGACAACATATTTGATAAATATGGAAAGAAAAAAAGAAAAGAAGTAGAAGAAGAATTATTCAAAAAATTTGAAGAATATGCAAATAGTTAATTAAAATTGTAATAGGTTAGTAAGTTTATGAGTGTATTTTAAATCTTGTTTTGACATTTAATTTTGGAATTTAGGTAATACAATTAAATTTATTAATATCTTAGAACAGTAAATCAAAAATTGGTTTACTGTTTTTAAATTTCTACCTTTTCTTTTTATAATTATTATGCTATACTTATTACAAATACTATATATGGAGTAATTTTGATAATAATTTTCACAATATATTGTGTTTTGTTAGGAATGGAGAGGGAAGACTATGAATATACTAAAGAGAGATGGTAGAGAAGAAAAATACAATTCAAATAAAATTAGAGATGCTATAAATAAAGCTAATGAAACTGTAATGTTAGAAGAAAGAATATGTGATAAAAAAATAGAGGAAATAATACAACATATAGAGAATAAAAAAATATCAACTGTTGAAGAAATACAAGATTTCATAGAAAAATCTTTAGTATCTGAGGGGTTATATAAACTAGCTAAAAACTATATTGTCTATAGATATACAAGGTCATTGGTTAGAAAGGCTAATACAACAGATGAGTCTATATTATCATTAATACAAAATTCTAATAAAGAGGTTGGAGAAGAAAATTCAAATAAAAATTCATCGGTTGCATCAACTCAAAGAGATTTAATTGCAGGTGAGGTTAGTAAAGATTTAACAAGACGTATAATACTTCCAGAACATATTAGTAAAGCTCATGATGAGGGAGTTTTACATTTTCACGATGCCGATTATTTTATTCAAAATATTTTTAATTGTTGCTTAGTAAATATTAAAGATATGTTAGATAATGGTACAGTTATGAATTCAAAGCTTGTAGAATCACCTAAAAGCTTCCAAGTTGCTTGTACAGTGCTTACTCAAATTATTGCTGCTGTCGCAAGTGGTCAATATGGTGGTCAAAGTATAGATATTAGACATTTAGGTAAATATTTACGTGTAAGTAGAAATAAGTACATGAATAAATATAGGGAAAAGTATAGTAATTTAGATGAAAAAACTTTAAATTCATTAGTAGAAGATAGAGTTAAAGATGAATTAAAAAGTGGTGTTCAAACTATACAGTATCAAATTAATACATTGATGACAACTAATGGTCAATCTCCGTTTGTAACTCTGTTTCTTTATGTAAGAGATGATGATGAGTATAAAGAAGAAGTTGCGGATATTATAGAAGAAATATTTAATCAAAGAATACAGGGAATAAAAAATGACCAAGGTGTTTATGTTACATCAGCATTTCCAAAATTAGTGTATGTTTTAGATGAGAATAATACATTTAAAGGTGGAAAATATGATTATTTAACTAAATTAGCTGTAGAATGTACATCTAAGAGAATGTATCCTGACTATATTAGTGCTAAGATAATGAAAAAAAATTATGAGGGTAATGTATTTTCTCCTATGGGTTGTAGATCTTTTCTTTCACCTTATAGGGATAAGAATGGAGAATATAAGTTTGAGGGAAGATTTAATCAAGGAGTTGTAAGTTTAAATTTAGTACAAATAGCTTTAATCGCTGAAACAGAAGAAAAATATTTTGAATTATTAGAAGATAGATTAAACTTATGTTATGAGGCATTAATGTTAAGACATAATAAACTAAAGGGAACACTATCAGATATCTCACCTATACATTGGCAATATGGAGCTATTGCAAGACTTAAAAAGGGAGAAAAAATAGATGAGTATTTAATGAATGGATATTCAACTATATCTCTTGGATATATAGGAGTATATGAAACTACAAAATATATTACAGGTAAATCACATACTACTGCAGAGGGTAAAAAATTTGCTTTAAAATTAATGAAAAAATTAGAAGATGCGACTATAAAATGGAAACAAGAAACAGGAATAGGATTTGGTCTTTATGGAACACCTGCTGAAAGTTTATGTTATAGATTTGCAAGAATAGATAAAGAAAAATTCGGAGAAATTAAAGATATTACCGATAAAGGTTATTATACTAATTCATATCATGTAGATGTAAGAGAAGATATTTCTGTATTTGATAAATTTAATTTTGAATCAGATTTTCAAAAAATATCTAGTGGTGGAGCAATATCTTATGTTGAAATACCTAATATGACTAAAAATGTAGAAGCCTTAGAAGAAATGGTTAAATATATTTATGATAATATACAGTATGCAGAATTTAATACTAAAACAGATTATTGTCATGTTTGTGGTTTTGATGAAGAAATGATAGTAAATAGTGAAAATACTTGGGAATGTCCACAATGTAATAATAAGGATAAAACAAAGATGAATGTAATAAGAAGAACTTGTGGATATTTAGGAGAAAATTTTTGGAATGAGGGGAAAACTAAAGAAATAAGTAAAAGAGTGTTACATATATGAGAATAGCAAAAATAAGACCAACAGATATTTCTAATGGTATTGGAATAAGGGTAAGTATTTTTGTATCTGGTTGTAGACACGCATGCAAGGGTTGTTTTAACAAAGAAATATGGTCTTTTGAAAAAGGTGAAGATTTTGATGAAAGTACACTTAATGATATATATACATATTTAGATAAGGAATACATTAAAGGATTAACATTTTTAGGTGGAGAGCCATTAGAACCTAAAAATCAAGATGGTGTATATTTTATTTTAAAAAAAGTAAAAGAAAAATTTCCAGATAAAAATATTTGGCTATATTCAGGATTTACTTATGAGTATATAATATCGGAAATGTTACCATATTTTCCAAACCTAGGTAAAATATTAGAACTAATTGATGTTTTAGTAGATGGTAGATTTGAAATATCATTGCTTGATTTAAAATTGAAGTTTAGAGGTTCTCGTAATCAAAGAATAATTGATATGAAAAAAACTAGATTAAAAGGTAAAATAGTATGGTTAGAAGAAATAGAGGATATTTCAAAATATACTCTAGTTAATGAAACCATACCAGAAAGAATGGATAAATTGATAAAAATAGATAGAATGGGACTTTAAGATGATTTTCTTGAAGTTCCTTTCTTTTTGATTAGGGGAATCTATTTTTATTGATTTTAGTGTATGAATTAGTATATAATATATATAAGAAGAAATTAAGGAGTTTTGCATGAAATTAAAAAAGGTTTTAATATATAGTAGACATGGAATAAGGTATCCTTTATTCAATTTAGAGGAAATAAGTAAAATTGTAAATCCTGAAAAAATTAAATGGGACTTTGAAGATGGAGTATTAACTAAAAAAGGAGAAATGTTAGAATATGAATTTGGAAAGTATTTAAAAAAATACTTAGATAAATTAGATTTTAATATAGTAACTAAAGAATTTCATACCAATTCTATGAAAAGAACTGTTTTAACTTCAAAATTATTAGCATTATCTATGTTTCCTTTTGAAAATATAGAAACAGAATATATGTTTAAAGATATGAAAAAACTTGATTTAAATTATAATATTTTATTAACTCCAGACATTATTAATATGGAAAAAATAGAAAAATCTGATAGAAAAATAAGGGGTTCATATAATTTAATAGAAGAAAGTTTAGGACTAGAAAAAGATAGTATATATAATCTTAAATCAAAAATAACTATAGATGATAGAGGAATAATATATTCAGACGGAGCTTTTAAATATGGAACAGATATAGTAGATATGTATATTTTAAAATATTATGAGGGATTTAAACACGATGAAATATTTAAAAGTAATAATTTTAGAGAAGAACTTAAAGAAATGTCTAAGGTAAAAGATTCATTACTTGACCTTTTATTTGCAGACAAGGAATATATAAATCATTCTTCAAGTAATGCCTATAAGTTGATGTTAAAACATGCAAAAAATGATGTTGATTTGTCAGTAATAGTTGGTCATGATTCAAATATTGCAACAATATTATCAGCACTTGATATTAATACTGAGGGTCTAGGTAATGAATTTGAAAAATATCCTATAGGTTCAAAATTAGTATTTAAAATATATGAAGATGATAGTTTTGATTTAGATATGCTTTATTATGATGTTGATAGAATAAGGTATATGGAAGATAGAAATCCAATTTGTAAGAATTTATTAAATAAAGGAAAATTTAGATAGAGGTGTTTAAAATGAATGAAATAATTAAATTATTTGAGAGAAGAAAATCAGTAAGAAACTTTACTGGAGAGAAAGTAGATAAAAAAGATTTAGAATTAATATTAAGAACATTACTTAGAATGCCAAATTCAAGAAATTTACAAAAGTTATCTTTTGTTGTTGTACAAGATAAGGAAAAAATAGAAAAACTTGCCGAGTATTGTGGAAAACAAAAACAGGTTGCTACAGCAGATACATTTATTATCATAGTTGGTGATTATAGTAAATTAATAGGTTCTTTAAAATCTAAAGGAGAAGAAGTGGAAGAAAATATATTCTCAACTTCTATAATCGCTGATATGTTTGGAGATGCTGGAATAGCTGCAGGGACTATAGATATATTAGGAAATTCATTAGGCTATGGTTCAACTATTATAGGGGGTGTATTTAGTGTTGCTCCTTTAGAAATAGCAAAATTATTGAAATTACCTAAACATACTTTCCCTATTTATGGAGTAACTTTAGGAGTTCCAGAAGAATTTGTTAAAAATAGTCCACTTAAACCTAGAACTAAATTTGAAAATGTAGTATTTTTTGAAGAATATGATAAAGAAAAAGCTATAGAGGGTGTAGTAGATTATAACGAGGAATTAAATAAATATTGGGAAAGCATTAATGTTAATTTACCAGCACATTTAGATGTAGTTAAATCATATTTAGATGGAGTAAATAATGAATTTTTAACAGAATTTATGAAACAACAGGGATTTAAAAAATAATGGAAAAACAGGAAATGCTTTTAGATATAGATGAATTAATAAATCATTTAGAAAAAAAGAATGTTAAGTTTAAAGATAAGGAAAAAGCAAAAGAAATTTTATCTAGTTTAGGATATTTTAAATTAAAAGAATTTTCATATATTTATAGAGATAAAACTGGAAGATATTTTGATAATACATATTTTGAAAATTTCGTTGATAATTTCTATCTTGATAAAAAATTAAGATTAGAGATATTATCATTAATTGAATATATTGAAATATATCTTAAAACAAAACTTGTAAAAATACTTGGTAAAAAAGGTGCTTATACTTATTTAGATTTTTCTAAATGGATAAATAGAGAAGCAGATCTTGAAAGTGTTAAAAGAATACATCAGAAAATACTTAAAAAGAATGATAAAATAGTAAATATGGAATATTTTGATAAAAAGGTAGTAAGTCTTTATGTAGAAAAATACAAAAAGAAAGTTTTACCTATATGGGTAATAATGGAAACATTAACTCTAGGAGAAGTAAAAGAAATGCTTAATGTTGCATATCCTAAAATATTTGAAAATATGTATTTAGATATATATTTAGAATATGATGAATTTTTAAGTAAGTTAGAAATTATTAAAGATGTTAGAAATATGGCAGCACATAATAATGATGTATTAACAGAAACATATAGTGTTGGAAATATTATTGATGTTATAGAAATAATATTACATTTTTGTAAAAGCATAGATATAGATATTGATTATAGTGGAATTAAAAATATCTTATTAGAAATAGAAGATAAAACATATTGGTTTAAAAATATATCTAAGAAATATATAGAGGAATTGATTGATAGGAGTAAATGATGAAAAGGAGTATCAAAGGATTAATCGCACTTATACTAACTTTTGGTTTATTAAGTTGTATTAATGATAAAGCTAATGAAAATATATCGGAAAATACAAGTGTTGAAAAATCTGTTGAAGAAAAAGTTGAAAAAGAAGAAATGCCTGTAGAAAAGGAAAAACAGGAAGAAAAAAAGGTTGAAAAAGAAGAGAAAAAAGAAGAAATTAAAGAAAAAATAGTTACAGAATCAAGTGATATATTAAGGTATCATTATAGGAAAATTGCAAAGACTATAGATTCAAGTATTAGTTTTGAGGGAGTAAACATTAAAAAATATAGAATTACTGATGATGAAATATATTTTGGAGATAATGAAGAATTGGTACTTAATTTAGAAAAGTTTAAAGCAATATTTAAATCTGGTGTAGGACTTCCCTCGTTATATAACGGAGAGAGATTAATTCCTAAAAAAAGGGAAGTAGACATGTCTAAGAAACACATAGTGTTTACTTTTGATGATGGGCCTAGGAATAAGTATCATGAATTAATAAGAGAAGTATTTAATGAATATGACCAAACAGCATCTTTTTTTCTATTAGGAGAAGTGATTAAAAGAAATTCTGATATGGTTGTAAAAACATATTTAGACGGGCATGAAATCATGGGACATTCATATACACACCCTAATTTAACCAAGTTAAGTCCAGAAAGAATTTGGAAAGAATATCAGAGCTGTAATGATGAAATTTTTAAGGTTATAGGGTTAGATGTTAAATATTTAAGACCACCTTATGGTGCAGTTAATCAAAAGGTTAGAGATGTAGTAGGAGGTAGAAAAAACATAGTATTATGGGATGTTGATTCTGAAGATTGGAAAAGTAGAAATGTAGAAACAATAATCTCAAGAGTTTTACCTGTAGTTAAGGACGGAGATGTAGTATTATTCCATGACCTATATTTAGAATCATATGAGGCTATAAAATATATGGTTCCAATATTAATAGAACAAGGATATCAGTTTATTAGTTACGAAGATATGATAAAAATTAAAAATAGATAGGAGGATTAATCTATGGAAAATGTATACTTTTGGTTATCTTTATTTATAGTATTTACTGTAATTGAGATTACGACATATAATTTGGTAACGATATGGTTTTCTTTTGCATCGTTAATAGTTACCTTAATAGCTATATTTTTTAAAAATACCGCATTAGAAATATTTATTTTTTCTGTATTAGTTACAATTTTCTTAATATATACAAGACCTATACTAAATAAATATTTCATAAAAGAAAAATTTCATTCAGATTTTAAGGGTACTAAGGTAAGTATAATAGATATAGAAAATGGAAATTATGTTGTTAAATTTAAGGGAAGTAAATGGACTGCTATATCAGATGAAGAATTTAATATAGGGGATATTGCAATAATTAATGGTTTTGATGGGAACAAAATATTAATAAACAAATAGAAAGAGGTATAAATTATGATTATGATGATATTTGGTATAATTTTACTATTAGTAGCTATGATAGCAATTTCAGGAATTAGAATAGTTCCAGAATCTTATGTGTATGTTATAGAAAGACTTGGTAAATATTCACAAACATTAGAGTCTGGATTAAGTTTTATTAATCCTTTAATAGATAGAGTTGCTAAAAAAGTTACTTTAAAAGAACAAGTAGTAGATTTTGATCCACAAGGTGTGATAACTAAAGATAATGCAACTATGCAAATTGATACAGTTGTGTATTTTCAAATTACAGATCCTAAATTATTTACTTATGGAGTTGAAAGACCTATAGCAGCTATAGAAAATTTAACTGCAACAACTTTAAGAAATATTATAGGGGATATGACAGTTGACCAAACTCTTACAAGTAGAGATGTTATTAACTCTAAGATGAGAATGGAACTTGATGAGGCAACAGATCCATGGGGAATTAAGGTTAATCGTGTTGAATTAAAAAGTATAATACCTCCAACAGAAATTAGAATAGCTATGGAAAAAGAAATGAAAGCAGAACGTGAAAAAAGAGCAAAAATTCTTGAGGCACAAGCACAAAAAGAAAGTGCAATTCTAGTGGCAGAGGGAGAAAAAACTGCTGCAATATTAAGAGCAGAGGCTAAAAAAGAAGTAAGCATTAAAGAGGCTGAGGGTAGAGCAAAAGCTATAATTGCATTAAAAGAAGCTGAAGCAGATGGTATAAGAATATTAAATTCATCAGCACCAAGCAAAGAAATACTTGCATTAAGATCACTTGAAAGTTTAGAAAAAGTATCACAAGGAGAGGCTACAAAGATATTTATACCTAGTGAATTACAAAATTTAACTTCATTACTTGCAGGGATTAGAGAAATAAAGTGATGTAATGATAAAAGATTTTAGTGTAAAATATAAGATAGTTCTTTTTATTTCAGTTTTATTAGGAATATTAGCAACAGAGATTGTAGTAGGATTTATTGAGGGTGTTGTAGCTGCAATAAAGAATAGAGAGATTAGCCAATACAATATTACATTTATATCTAGTATAATTTCAATTTTTGTAATTTATTTCATTTTTAAAAAATTTAAAATAAAAATTTTTGAAGAAGATAAATTAACATTAACGAAAGCTATATCAGTAATTATCGCTACAATAATATTAAGTAAAGTTATAGGATTTATTAGAATCTATTTTTCTGTTAATCCTAATAATCAAAAACAATTAGAAAATATAATAGTTCATAAAAATTATATCTCTATAATATTAGGAATAGGGATTATTATTCCTATATTTGAAGAAATAGTATTTAGAAGAATAATATATAATTTATTTAAAAATAGATATGTTGGGTTTATTGTGTCAGTATGTCTGTTTTCATTAGCACATGGACCTAAAACTATTTTTGAATTTGGAATATATGCTATGTTAGGTTCTATTTTTACAGGAATATATTTTATTACAGGTTCTTTAAAACTTGCTATACTTTCACACATGATTAATAATTTAATGTTTGTAGTAGGATATTTGGCTAAATAGAAAGGGAATAATAATGTGTAAATTAGAAACAATTTTTGAAAAATTGGGAATAGATGGTTTACTTTTAACAGATTACTATAATAAAAGATACTTTACAGGATTTACTGGAACTACAGGTATTGCATTAGTAACTAAAAAGAATAAATATTTTATTTCTGATTTTAGATACAGTGAACAAGCTACTAATCAAGTAGCAAAATATGGGTTTATCTTCATAGAAGATAATGCAAGAAACTATAACAAACTTGTAGAACTTGCAAAGGAAGATGGTGTTACAAAACTAGGAATAGATAATTTAGCACTTTCATATTCTGAATTTGAAACTATTAATGCTGCATTTGATTTTGCAGAATTAGTAAAAGCTTCAAATGAATTATTAATTGCAAGAAGAATTAAAACTAAAGAAGAAATAGAAAAAATAAGAAAAGCTATAAAGATAAGTGAGGAAGCACTTTTAGAAACTATACCTCAAATAAAAGAGGGTATGACAGAAATAGAAGTTGCAGCAATTTTAGAATATAATCAAAGAAAAAGAGGTGCAAGTGGGACTTCTTTTGACACTATAGTTGCAAGTGGATATAGATCAGCTATGCCACATGGAGTAGCAAGTGATAAGAAAATCCAAAAAGAAGAATTTATAACTATAGATTATGGTTGTTACTATGATGGTTATGCAAGTGATATTACAAGAACTATTTACTTTGGAGAAAATATAGAACCTAGAATGTTTGAAATTTATGAAAAAGTAAGAGAGTCAAATGAACTTGGAATAAATCTTGTTAAAGCAGGAAAAACTGGTAAAGAAATAGATTTAGCAGTAAGAGAATTCATGGGAGAAGATGCAAAATATTTTGGACATTCACTAGGTCATAGCTATGGTTTAGAGGTACATGAAACTCCTATGCTTTCTTCAAGAGATGAAACTAAATTAGAAGTTGGAATGACTGTAACTGTAGAACCAGGAATATATGTTTCTGGATATGCAGGTGTTAGAATAGAAGATGACATAGTAGTTACAGAAGATGGTTGCGAGTCTTTAACAACTTTAGACAAAAAATTAATTATGGTATATAACAAGTAAAAATTAGATTTTAAATATAACAACAAATAATAAAAAGAGGTAGTACACATCATTTTTGTACCGCCTCTTTTGTATTATTTATCTACATTACAGAATAGAGGGTATACAGAACTTAAAATAATTAAATTCTTGTTACTATTCAAATTCAATATTTCCAGTATATAGTTGGTAATATGTTCCGTGTTGTTTAATTAAATCTTCATGATTTCCACGTTCTATAATTTTTCCATTTTCTAAAACAATAATAGCATCACTATTTCTAATAGTAGATAATCTATGAGCAATAACAAATACTGTACGACCTTTCATTAAATTATCCATACCATTTTGAACTATTTTTTCTGTTCTTGTATCAATATTTGATGTAGCTTCATCAAGTATTAATACAGGTGGATCAGCTATAGCTGCTCTAGCTATTGCTATTAATTGTCTTTGTCCAACAGATAATTCTTCTGCATTAGTTGTTAATACAGTGTTATATCCGTTAGGTAACATTTGTATAAATGAGTCTGCATGAGCAAGTTTAGCTGCCTCATAAACTTTTTCATCAGTTGCATCAAGTTTTCCATATCTAATATTTTCTATTATAGTTCCAGTAAATAGTTTAGTATCTTGTAATACTATACCTAATGATTTACGTAAATCATCTTTTTTAATATCTTTAATATTAATACCATCATAAGTAATAGTTCCTTTTTGTATTTCATAGAATCTATTAATTAAATTAGTAATAGTAGTTTTACCTGCTCCAGTCTCTCCAACAAATGCAATTTTTTGACCAGGTTTAGCATAAAGTGTTAAATTATCTAATATAACTTTATCTTCGTTATATCCAAAAGTCATATTTTCAAATCTTACATCACCTTTTAACTCAGTTAAATTACCATTTTCATCAATCCATGCCCAATGTCTACAATTTTCATTTTGAACTTCTAATTCATTTTTCTCATTATAACAAGCATTAACAAGTCTTATCTTACCATTATCAATTTCTTCTGTTTCATCCATTAATTTAAAAATTCTTTCAGCACCAGCAATAGACATAAATATAGAATTAAATTGCATAGCCATCTGCATGAATGGTTGAATAAAACTTTTAGTAAATTGTAAATATGAAACTAAAATTCCAACAGAAAGACCACCTAAATTATTAACATAAAGCAGACCTCCTAATATTGCAGTTAGAACAAATTGCAAATTACCCAAATTACCTATTACAGGTGCCATAAGGTTTGCATATATATTAGCACGAGATGAAGCTTTATAAAGTTCTTCATTTAAGTTATCAAACTCTTTTTTAGATATTTTTTCATGATTAAATACTTTAATTACTTTTTGCCCACTCATACTTTCTTCTATATATCCTGTTACATCAGCAATATTTTTTTGTTGTAATCCAAAACATTTACCAGTGTTTTTACCTATGATTTTAGTTATAAAAACCAAAGATCCTACCATAGCAAAAGAAAGTATTGATAATAGTGGAGATAATATTAGCATAGATATAAATGAACCAAGTATAATTATAAGGGATGAAATTATTGTGGGTATTGAACCATTTATCATATTTCTTAATGCTTCTGTATCATTAGTAAATATACTCATAATATTTCCAGTATTATTTTTATCAAAAAAATTAATGGGTAAATTTTGTAAATGTTTAAAAGATATATTTCTTATCTTTTTCAAAGTCCCCTGAGTTATTTTAACCATTAACATATAATAAGTTAAAGTTGCAAGTGAACCTATTAAAAATATAGTTGCTAAAAATGCTATTACTCTATACATAGGAGCAAAATTAGGATTACTACTTCCTATTAAAGGAGTTATATAATCATCAACTATATATCTTAAAGATAGGGATACAGAAATTGACGCAAGTGAACTAATAACTATAGATATAAGAACAATTATCATTTCAGATTTATAGTATTTAAATATAAATTTAATAAGCCTTACTAAAGTTTTTTTAGCATTTTCAGGTTTTTTATTTTTCTCATATTTACTCATTTTCTTTACCCCCTTTAACTTGCGAATTATATATTTCTTGATATATCTTATTATTTTTCAGTAGTTCTTCTGGGCTACCTATACCATTAATTTCTCCTTCTTCAAGAACTATAACAAAATCTGCATTTTCTACAGAAGAAATTCTTTGAGCTATAATAATTTTAGTAGTATTAGGTATCTCTTCTATAAAAGCCTTTTTAATTTCACTTTCAGTTTTAGTATCTACAGCACTAGTAGAATCATCAAGTATCAATATTTTAGGGTTTTTAAGTAAAGCTCTAGCAATACATAATCTTTGCTTTTGACCACCAGAAACATTATTACCACCTTGTGTTATTTTTGTTTGGTATCCATCAGTAAAATTATTTATAAATTTATCTGCTTGAGCAAGTTTACAAACTCTTATTACATCATCTAAAGTTGCATCAGGATTACCCCATTTAATATTTTCTTCTATAGTTCCAGAAAATAGTTGATTTTTTTGTAATACCGTTGCTACATTATCTCTAAGAATTTCCATATCATAATCTCTAACATCAATACCTGCCACTTTAACAACACCTTTAGTAGTGTCATATAGTCTCGGTATAAGTTGAACTAGTGTTGATTTTGCACTTCCAGTAGAACCTAAAATTCCTATAGTTTGCCCTGATTTTATATCAAAACATATATTTTTAAGTGTAAAGTTACAATTATCTCCTGAATAACTAAATGATACATTTTCAAATGAAATATCTCCATTTTTTACTTCTTTTACAGTTTCTGATTTATTAGTCATTTCTGGATTTTCATTAAGTATTTCAGAAATTCTTGTTATAGAAGCTTCAGAAATTAATAACATAACAAATACAAATGATATCATCATTAAAGACATAAGAATTTGTATAGAATATATTATTACTGAAGTTAATTCACCAGTTTGCATATTTCCAAATACTATACTTCTACCACCTATAAGAAGTATTAATATTATTACAGTATAAATTGTAAATGACATTGCAAATGAGTTAAGTCCAGCAAAGCTTTCAGCTTTTGAAAAAAGTTTGAAAATAGAATTAGATGTATCTTCAAATTTTTCAATTTCAAAATCTTCTCTAACATATGCTTTAACAACACGTGAGGCATTCACATTTTCTTGTACTTTTCTATTTAATACATCATATTCTTTGAAAGATTTAACAAAGTATGGATAAGCATTGCTTATTATTAAATAGAAAGCTAATGTTAAAATTGGAATTACACCTATAAATATTTTTGATATTTTTGGATTAATGCTATAAATCATGATTAATGACATAATTAGTATGATAATAGTTCTAACAAACATTCTTATACTCATCATAAAAGCCATTTGTACATTGGATATATCACTAGTCATTCTAGTTACTAAACTAGATGTTGAAAATTTATCAATATTTTTAAATGAAAAATTTTGTATTTTATAAAATATATCTTGTCTTAAATTTTTTGCAAAACCAGCACCTGCAATAGCTGCCATTCTTCCTGTTAGTATTCCAAAAATTAATGCTAGGATTGCAAGTATTATTAAAATGAATCCTTTATTAAGTATGTATAATATATCGCTATTTTTAATACCTATATCAATAATTTTAGCCATTTGTAAGGGTATTAATATTTCTGTAAATACTTCTAATATCATAAAAACAGGTGCAAGTATTGTTTGTTTTTTGTATTCTCTAATAGAATTTAATATTTTTAACTTCATTTAACTTTTCTCCTTTTTTATTATTTTTTATTATTAATCTTTAATATATTATACCTTTATTTATATTAAAGTAAAATATAAAATAGATATTATTACATTACTTTTATATATTAATAAAAAATATGTAACTATCTTATTTTATATTAATTTTAATATTTTAAATTTAGGTTTTAAGTTCCTAAATTCCAAAAGTA
>NZ_LKKW01000032.1 GCF_001891165.1 Streptobacillus ratti
GTAATGAAAATAATAATAAGATGATTAGGAGATTTATTCCTAAGGGTAGGTCTATGAATAAATTAAGAAAAAAAGATGTTAAATTTATTGAAAATTTTATGAATAATTATCCTAGAAAAATTTTCAATTCTTCAACATCTTATGAAGTTTATGAATGTCTTTTAAATCTTGTTTAAGTTGTTTTTGGACATTTACTTTTGGAATTTAGGAATGGTTCGATATATTAAATATATGATTAATTGTTCGTTGAAATTAAAGAAGTGTGTGTAATATTATTTATATGATAGGCAAAGTAAAAAAGGATTAATTTCTGTATAAATTAGAAATCAATCCTTATTAACAATTTAAATTAATTATTTTTTATTTTCAAAATAATCTGAAGCAAGAAGTCCATATATTGCTCCATCAACTATACCTTGATTATTCCAATCATTTTGTCTTAAAGTTCCTTCATATTTCATGCCACATTTAAGCATAACTTTTCCAGAACCAATATTATTTGGATCATATTGTGATTCAATTCTATTAACCTTTACTTCTTCAAAAAAGAAAGGAATTATTGTAGCTAGTGCCTCACTTGTATAACCTAAATTCCACCATTTAGTTCCTATACAATATCCTATATGAACCTTATTAATTTTTTCATCTAAACTAACTACAGATATTGTACCAATAGGCTCATTTAAATCTTTTGGAACTATTGCCCATTGATAAACATTATCGTTTTTATAACTATCAATCCAACTATCTACAATTTTTATTGCAACCTCTAAATCATCTGTAGCTTTCCATCTTAAATATTTTGTCATTTCTACATCAGATTCAAAGTTTTTAAATACTGCCTCATAATCATCTTTTGTGAATTGACGTAAAATTATTCTATCTGTCTCTAGTCTTAATGTGCCTTTATGTTCCATTAAATGCTCCTTTAATTTATATTAAATTGAAAACCACTTTAAACAATTATTAAAGTCATTCTTTTTTAAATGTTTATCAAATTTTATCCTAGTTACTCATTCTAATAGGATATAATCATTTAAAATATATTTTATTCCAACTCTTCTTTTATAGTGTTCACTCTATCAAAAACCGTACAAAATAAAGAGTTTTCATTTATTACATGTTGGGATATTCATTACATTTAAATTCATTTTTAGATTTTTTTACCCGTCACAATCCCAGTTACGGCAACAATAATTCTACATTCTCTTTACAATATCAAAATCTTCTTTACGATTACGCTTATCAATCGCATTATCAATATATGTATCAATATTATTTTTAAATTCATCAAACTCTATTAAAGAGCAATATGAGTCTTCTAAAAAATCATATATATCATCACACCGATTTTTCTTTTTAGAGGTTTTTATATTCATCATATTCTTTCTTACTAGATTATCAAATTCTTTCATATTTTTTACTTTATGATCTTTATTACACGCTGAGCATTTATGTGTCGTTTCCGTGTATAAATACTGAGCTGCATCTTTAGTGTAAACAGCAACAACTGCATTCGTTCTGTTATTTCCCCTATCTTCTAAAGAATATCTTAGTTCATCATACAACCAATCATCATATTTTCTATAAATATCTTTTTTATAATTTATAGCTTCTGGTGTTAAGATAATGATTGTGACACTGGTTTCTTTTAGTTTTTTATATATATAATTTTTAATTGTCTCTTCAGACATATTTGATCGATCTTTATCTTCCGAATAATTGATTATGTTTTTATTTTTATCAAAACAATCAATCAACTCTTCTTTATAATATTTTCCATCACTAAATCTAAATGAAATAAAAACATTTCTTGCCATTTTATTATTCCTTTCCATTTATTTCGTTAATAAATTTTATTATTTGTTCCACTGATTTACTCACATCTATAAATTTTTCATTTATATTACTACATTTTATTTCTTTTGCTAATTCTGAAGCCATACTTCCTGTAAATCCTATTGGCAACAACACAAGTTCATTGTTCTCTGCAATACAAAATTCTTCTCTCATACCATTTGCTTTTACTATTTTTTCATCAATTAATTTATTTCCAAAAATAAATATTGCAACACCACATTTTTCAATCATTTCCGTACGATATTGTATCCATACATTATTCAAATTTTGATCTTTTCCAGCATTCAAAGGAAACGGCATTAATGTTAAGAAATTTCCCAATTTAGCCTTTCTATTTGTGTAACAGTATCGTGTAACTCCATTAATAATATGTGTTCCAACACCTTCCCCATATCCGTTTATAATTGTGTATCCATTACGCACCAATTGATAAGAAAGTTCCTGAATAAAATCTATAGCTGTTTCTTTTGTAATCGGTGAATAATCTGCAGCACTTCCAGATATAAAAATGGTTTTTCTTCTATATAATTTATATAAATTATCCAATATATCTGTAATCTCTGAATAAGATTGTATTAAATGAACAAAAATTCCATAACGTTTTAAGTCTTCAATGGCTAATTCTTGTCGTGCTTTTTCGTATGAATATTCAGAATCTTCTGGGTAGTCTTCCTTACTTATCTCTTTAAGTATACAATAATGTTCCCTATTCCGCCCATCTAATAGAATTCTCATTTTACTTAATACAGATAAAAAATTTGGATCTGTAAAACTAAACCCTATAAACAGAAAAGTTTTAGTTAATAAATCTCCTTCAAGAATATCTCTAAATAACACTCTGTCCTTAAATCCATATTTTTCATAATCATCTCTAGTAATTACTGCTCTGTTCGGATGTTCAATATCTCCATGCATTTTATAAATTACAACATCTTTATTTTTTCTAGACAACTGTAAATGCTGATCTTCCGATTTAACTGCTACTGTTTTCCCGTTTAAATCTAACGCTTTTTCAATAAGCTTATCATAATTTGTTGTCCAAAATGTATCAATTGGAAGTTTCGCCAAAAGAAGATGATTATCGTTAGGTTTAATATTTGAAGGAAAAGCTTTATTGATCAAATTATCAATAGTGCCTCTGTTTTTAGCATTACATATATACTGAGCAACTTCAGTCAAATCTCTTTCTTTCTCAACATCTAATTTGATATTTTTTGCTTCTTCTTTTAAAAGCTCTTTCCAGTCAAAATATCCAGCTCCTTTGGATATACCTGCTCCTACAAATACTGACAATTCACCACTATTTAAAGCCTGATATAGCTTATCTAATATTTGTTGTCTATTAATTGTTATATTCAACTCAAATTTCACCTCCTTATATACTAAAAAATTTCTTCAAGCAATACCCAACTACTATCATTCATATCATCTATATATTCAGTGTTATTCAAATACAACTCATCATTTTTATCTCTAACAAAACCAAAATTATAGCCATGCTTAGTCGCAAATCTCTTAAATGCTTCAAATTTATTTTCTACTTGAACATCTATATTTTTACTTTGCCCTTGTTTTTCTCCACCTTTTGTTTCAATAAGCCAAATTGTTTCATCTTTAAGCTGTACAATATAGTCTGGATAAAATAATCTTTGTTTATCAAAATTAGTTCCATAAACAATAGACAAATATTGCTGTCCACTATCTCCATTTTTATAAACATATTTCACATTTTCATTCTTCTCACAATACTTCTCAAACAATCTTTCTGAAGTAGAACGAAAATCATCTGTAATCATAGAAGTATTGTACCCTTTATATACATTACTTCCCATCTCTTTTACATATCTTTCAAAAGGAACATATCTATAGTGCTCTTCAAGTGGAATTTTAAATTCTTCCGTCTTATTATCAGGAAAAACGAGTTGATATTGTCCCTGTCCTGAAAACTCAATAAAATCTCTTTTCAAAATATCTACATTGTTGATAATAAAGGCATAATATTCCCTTAAATTAAGATTCAAAAGTTTATACTTATTATTCCCGAACCCTCTTAAAAATAATGTTCTCAAAATCTGACTAGTTTTATTATATGCAAGTCCCACATGTTTCTTTATAGCATCAACATTATGCTGAAGTTCAATACCGTGTGTATGAGTATTTACTTCGATTGACATAACATTATAATTAGCAACTTCTTCTCTTACTTCCATTAAAGTTGTATATTTCCCCGTTAAATATTGTCTTGAAAGTACTGTTCCAAAAATAAAGCCATTATTTTCAAGTCGTTTGATATTATCCAACTTTATATTAGAAAGACAATACTTTTCCTTAAAAAATTCATAAACTTTATTTCTAATAAATTGCTCATCAATATAGTCTCCATCAAGATTTCTTATTTCTTTAACAAGTTTTATATTTTTAGCCTCTTCTTTTAAAAATACTCTCTGTGTTTCAAAACCATTTCCAGCTCTTATTACCTCAAGTTTGTACTTTTCATCAAAAGTATAAATGTAAGAGCAATCTAAAATATCCTTACCATAGTGTTTTGCTTTAGGCATTCTTCTAAGTCTTCCAATAGTTTGAATTTCAAAAGTTTCACTCATATTCTCACGAAGCTTAACAAGTATCTTTGCACGTGGACAATCCCAACCTGTTGCAAGAGCTTGTTTGAACAGCAAAAATACAGGAGTAGCATTTGAATTAGTAACGCTATCCTCATCTGTTGTTCCGATATTTATTTTCCCTAATTTTTTGGATTTTCTATCTTTATCTTCTTTGTTTTCTGCAGAAAACCAACTCGCAAGAAGTTTATTTTCATAGGAATAACCCATTGAACCCAGTTTTTTCTCCACATGTTCTATTAGATCATCATTCAAATTAGGAAATTGAACTAATACAAGTGGTCTAATATCTTCTTTTTCATCAATATAAGCTTGAGCAATTTTCTTTCTAACTTCATCTGCCTTTTCTAACAAAATATCTGTTTCATGTAATATATTTTTTACTTCAACGGTATCAAGTCCATAATTTATATACATAAATCTTGTGATAAGTCCTTCATTTATTACATCAATCTCTGGAATTTCATAAAATTCACCAACAACCCTTTTATTCGGTGTTGCTGATACACGAATTTCATATTTTGCATTGATACTTGAGATAATATCATCTGCCTTTGAAGTATTATTCTGATGTTCTTCGTCAATAATAACAATAAAATTTAAATTACGATTATGTGCTTCACTAATTCGTTCAAACAAATTTTTTCTTTCGCTATCTCTTATAGCAGTATTGTCCTTTTTTGTGATCGTCTCCCAGTTAATAAAGTACGTTGTCGAACTTTCAAATCCTGTACTTAAAATATCAAATACATTCCCTGTCTTTAAAGTCGGAGCAAAACGTTCCATCTTTTCTTTAGATTGTTCTTCAAGCTCACCCTTTCCTGGAGAAAACCAACAAACTACACTATCCTTATGAAAATCAAGATATTTTTCAATATAGGCAACCAAAATAATTGTCTTACCTGATCCTGTTGGACTCTGCATAACAATCTTAGGTTTAGAATTACTATCAGTTGTTTTACTAAATAAGAAATCAACGGCATCTTCTTGAAAATTTTTAAGTTTTATATCTATCATAACTCACCAACCTCCTTTATCTCTTCTCTAAAATAATATTCTGGAATTTCAATTATACTAACTCCCTTTTCCTCAAAAATTCTTTGATTGTTACGTGATAGAAAAATACCTGAACGCATAAACAATTTCCCATCATTTTCAATTCTTGATATAACTTCATCTAGTTCATCCTCATCATTAAGGACAATATATTTTTTATCATCAAGCTCGATAGCATATTCAAGCTCAATTAATTCTTTAATGTGTCCCATCATCTTATCTGATACACTTTCTTCATCATTAGAAAATTTTGGTATAAACTCCGTCTTATAGTATTTCAAATTATGAGGTAGTTCTGTTTGAATATTCTTTAATCTTTGGTATGTAACTTCTTCACAAATGTTGTTTTCATTATTTGTACATAGGATATATTTTCTATTTCCACCATCTTCTTTGTTAAGTTGCATAACAGCATGACCTGTTGTTCCTGAGCCTGCGAAGAAATCTAAAATATAAATTTCTCTTTCTTTATGATAATTTATTAACATTTTTAACAATTTTATTGGTTTTTTCCCGCTATTAAATCCAATTCCACCTTCATGTCTAATATTACCAAAATCTGCACTAAAATCATATAAATTAGTTATTGATTTATATTTCTTAAAATTTCCTTTTTTTAATTCATTTAATCTATCCAAAGGTATTCCTGAGTAAAACTTACCTCTAATTGAATTTTCTTTTTGTGGACCAGTAAAGTATCTATAGCCAAGTCCATCTTCTCCAATATCTTGAACTTTATAAAGACAACCTAAGCCATCAGTTTGTTTTCTATTAGATATATACAAATCAAAAAATTTTCCTGATGTATTTCCTTTAAGAACTGATCCAGAGGCCCATGTTTCCTTTAAAAGAGAAAAATCACCTATTTCATAATTTTCAATAGACCATTCTCCTTTTTTATAAATTTTAACTTTTTTCCCCCCTAAAACAACCTCATTTCCATTAGATAATTCTTTTATCGAATATACAAACTTATTTATGTCATATTTTTCATATGGTTGATTTGCTTTAAATTTTGTTTTATCTTTTGCGTATATAAAAATATACTCCATAACAGGTTGCCATTCATTTTTTTCATTCAAACTCTTATTGTCATATCTAACTTGAATATGATGTGTTGATAAAATATTTTTTTCATCAAATATTTCATCGCACAATAATTTCAACTGTGCTTGCTCATTATCATCAATTGAAATAAATATAACTCCATCATCACTTAAAAGTTCTCTTGCAATTAATAATCTCTTTTCCATAAAAGAAAGCCATTTACTATGGGCATATCCATCCGTCTTATCAATAAAACAGTCATCATAAATAAAATCTTTATTCCCTGTATTATAAGGTGGATCAATATAAATTACATCAATTTTACCTTTATGCGTCTTCTCCAAAAGCTTAAGCGAATGAAGATTATCTCCCTCAAGTAAAAAGTTGTATGCTTCATCTTCCTTTGCTGTAATTTTTCTTTCTTCATCTTCTACAAATATAGGAATATTATGTTCCCATATTTCATCGATTTTTTCAGAATGATCTTCCCATACAAGACCATATTTCTTTTCATTAAGAGCCGTTTCAATTTCTGTTATTGCTCTTATATTTTCATCATCATTATTGATTTTCTTTAATTTCTCAAGATATTTAAGCATTTTTTCACGCTTTATTTTAGATAAATTAGACATACTCTACCTCACTTTATTGGTTAAACTAAATTTAGTATCCATCATAGCTCGCCAACCTCCCTTAATTCTTCTCTAAAATAATACTCTGGAATTTCAATTATACTAACTCTCTTTTCCTCAAGTATTCTCTGATTACTTCGTGATAGAAAAAGTCCTGAACACATAAATATTTTTCCATCATTTTGAATTTTTAATATAGCTCCATCAATTTCATCTTCATGATTAAGGACTATATATTTCTTACTGTCAAGTTCAATAGCATGTTCAAGCTCAATTAATTCTTTAATGTGTTCCATCATCTTATCTGATATACTTTCCTCATCATCAAAAAATTTTGGTATAAACTCCGTCTTATAGTATTTCAAATTATGAGGTAGTTCTGTTTGAATATTCTTTAATCTTTGGTATGTAACCTCTTCACAAATATTATTTTCATTATTAGTACATAATATATATGTTCTATTTCCACCATCTTCTTTATTAAGTTGCATGATAGCATGGCCTGTCGTTCCAGATCCAGCAAAGAAGTCAAGAACTACAGATTTTTTTCGGTTTGCCCATTTATTTAATTGACTAATCAAACGAACAGGCTTTTTACCATTTTTAAAATCTATTATTCCTTCTTTTTGAACATTCATCATATCAGAATAAAATCCCTTCCATAAAGCTCCACGAATAGTAACTCTTTCTACTCTTCTATTGTACTCATCACTTAATTTTATATTTTCATTTAAAGGTCTATACTGCCTTATCTTTCCTGTTGATGTTTTTGTTAATAAATATTTTTCATATTCAACTATAACTGATTCATTTAACAAATTATTAATATCATCAGGAATATTAACAGAACATGCCATTTCTTGAAAAATCTTATCACTTATTTCTTTATAGAAAAATTCTTGCAATTTACTAGATAATAAAATCCCATTTCTTATACTTTTTTCAGTTATTTTATTTTTCTCCAGTAGACCATGATCTTTAAAAATTTTATAAACATCATTAAATTCACTTTTTATATAATCATTTATAGAAAATATATTATAATTATCAATACCTTTTAGAATAATTTTATTAAAATGGCTATCCCAAATATCAGTTTTATCATATAGAGGCATCCTGTTGTTAAATGCTTTTTCTATATTTTTGCAGTACAAATAAACATATTCATGATTTTTTACAATTCTTCCATCCTGTGCTGATTTAACTTTCATACCTTGTGTTTTAGATAATTCAACACAAATTATTGAAATTAAATTATCCTCACCAAATATTTCATCACACAATAATTTCAACTGTGCTTGCTCATTATCGTCAATAGAAATAAATATAACTCCATCTTCACTTAAAAGTTCTCTTGCTATGTCAAGTCTTTTCTCCATAAAAGATAACCATTTACTATGAGAGTATCCATCTGTTTTGTCAACAAAAGAATCATCATAAATAAAATCCTTGTTCCCTGTGTTGTAAGGTGGATCTATATAAATGACATCAATTTTGCCTTTATGAGTCTTTTCCAAAAGCTTAAGTGAATGAAGATTATCTCCCTCTAGCAAAAAATTATATGTTTCATCTTCATTTACTGTGATTTTTCTTTCTTTTTCTTCTACGAAAATTGGTACATTATGCTTAAGCATTTCATCAACTTTTTCAGAATGTTCTTCCCAAACTAAGCCATATTTTTTTTCATTAATAACCGTTTCAATTTCTGTTATTGCTCTTATATTTTCATCATTATTATTGATTTTCTTTAATTTCTCAAGATATTTAAGCATTTTTTCACGCTTTATTTTAGATAAATTAGACATATTCTACCTCACTTTATTTATAAAACTTTAAATTAAATCCTTATATTATATTTTAATGATACAAAACTTATTTTAAACTGCATCTTTTATTAAAATTCCAACATGTAAGAACACCATTCACCTCTTCTTGAATATTTTTAAGTTTTATATCTATCATAATTCTCCAACTTCCCATAACTCTTCTCTAAAATAATACTCTGAAATTTCAATTATATCAATTTTTTTCTTCAATTAATCTTTGATTATTTTTTGATAATAGGGTTCCAGAATATATAAATATTTTACCATTATTTTCAATATTTAAAATAACATCATCTAATTTATCTTCATCATCAAGAATAACATATTTTTTATTATCAATTTCTACTTCATATTCAAATCCTATTAATTCTTTTATATTTTTCATCATTTTTTCTGAAACATTTTCTTCTTCATCAGAGAATTTTGGTATAAACTCTGTTTTATAGTATTTCAAATTATGAAGTAAATTTTCTTGAATATTTTTAAGTCTTTTATAAATAACTTCTTCACAAACATTATTTTCATTATTAGTACATAATATATATGTTCTATTTCCACCATTTTCTTTATTAAGTTGCATAACAGTATGTCCTGTTGTTCCTAAACCACCTAATAAATCATAAAAGATCTCGTCACTCTCATTATTTGCTTGCATTTAATATATTGTCATAATAATATTCTCCTAATATTTTGGATCTTTTCTCTATATCATTTTCATTAAAATTTGGATAGTTATTGCAAAAATCTAGAACTTGATTATATTTTGATTTTTTATATATTTCTAATTTCTCTTCATAAGCTAAATTACCAGCTTCATTATTTAAATCCATTTCTAAACATATTAAATTTCCAATGGATAATGTTATATCGTTTGATCTATCTTCGTTAATTATGTGTTCTATAGATGAATCTATACTATAAACTTCGCTATTATTCAATTTTGATGAAATTTTATTCAATACATATTTTGTTATTGCATTAGCTATAGACTCTTCTTTAGAAAATCTTAAACGAACAAAACCTGAAAGGAACTCTTCTTTTTGGGGATATCTATCCTTAAACACATGATATAAGTATTCCTCTAAAATATTATTTGTATCTCTTTTATCTTTACTTTCACGCAATTTTATTGCTAGTTTAGAAAATCTTGTTTCATAAATATTTGCTTGATTTTTTAATACTCCTGTATATGCGAAAATAAAGTTTTCAATATAATTAATCGCAATCTTGAAAGCTTTTGATGATATTTTTTCATTTGATTTAAGTTCAAATAATGCTAATAGTGCTATTCTTGCTTGTGTAACACCAAATGTTTTCTCTATAGCTTCTAAACTCTGAATTAACCAATTATATTCTTTTTTATTATCATAATCCCCTATGTTAGGACTTACTATTTTCATATATGTCTTTGCTGTAGTACTTAAATCTTCAACAAGTTCCTCATATGATTTTTTATTAGATTCAATATGTTTTTTAAAAGAATCATATAGATTTGAATTAGTTGTCTTTTGATATTTTGAAATCCAATAATGCCTATAAAAGGTAGCAATTCCAATATTTGGCTTTCTACTTCTCAATGTAGTTTTAATCCCCTCCCAATTTTTTTCTATAATCTTATCTTTTGCATTATCGTCAGCATGAAATTCAGAATATATAGTATTTTTAATTAAATCAATGCTCGCAAGATTTTTCCCCTTTGCATTCAATATTTCAAATATCTCATAAGCCGAATCTTTTTCTTCCGTTAAAATAGATATAACATTCATCTGAAGAATCTGATCTCTAATTGCTATCAACAAATCTTTATAAGGAGTATTTTTATCGAAATTATATTTCTCTTTTAACTTTATCTCCTCCAACTCTGACTCAAAATAATTATATGTTTGTTTTATGTTAATTTCTTCTTCGGTCGCAGGTTCAATATCTTCTTTTTCAATTGACTGAACATATGCTTCAAAATATGGGTATGAGGTAATACTTTTTAACTTAGGAATAGATATTCCATAATCATCTCTTGTTTTAATATATTCAAATGTTGCTTTTGCTAAATCTTCCTCTTTTATATTTTTAAATTTATTGGTTAGAACTGATAATAATATAGTAATAACCGTAAGTCTTTGTTGACCATCAATAACTTCTATACTTTGATCCTTTTTTTCAGATCCTGAGAAAACCATAGTACCTATAAAGTAATCTGTATTAATCAGCTTTTTATCTTCCTGTTTTATTCCCTCAAGTATATCTATAAAAAAAGTGTTATAGTAATACTTCTCCCAGCTATATTCTCGTTGAAAATTTGGAATACTCATCATAGGATATGAACGAAACATTGTTTTAATGGTTTTGTTTTCTGGTGTAAATTTCATTTTACCTTCCTCCTATTAATAATTTTTCTATCATTTTAGTCATTAACCCCAGTGATCATCGTTACTATCTGCCGTTGTTATAATTATGGCATAATATCCCGCTGGTCATATCAATACTTACAGATAATAAATTTTCCGTCTATTCAAGTAGATTGTTAATCCTATAAACTAAGATTTAGAAATCCACATATTTGGAAAATTTACCTCTACTCATTTTACTGTTAATATTCTTCTTTATTTAAACGTAAATCGCAATAGGAATTACAATAACAGCAGGACCAGTTATTTTTGTTTTCAACTCAGGCAAATTAAATTGTTGCATGTCAGTCGTTTTAAATGCTAAAAACATCTCATTTAATAATCCTTCTGATATTATAGATAATGAAGTTTTTCTAAGAAGATCAATGTTTTCTGTATCTTTTTCACATATGGATATTACTTTACCAAGAACTTTAAAACGACCGCCAATAATTTCTGATATATTATCATTTGTAAGATATTGTTCTTGTGCCGATAGCACTGTCATTCCTTTGGAATCAGACAAAATAAAATCAATTGTACCACTATGTTTTAACTCGTTAGAAAATAACTCAAATTGTTTTATAGTTTCATTCTCTTTTTGCTTTTGATTGTTTGACTGTTTTTTATTACCTAGCTGTGATTTTTCAGCAAAAATTTCAGTCATACGGAAAAAGTCAATAAAAATATCTATACAATTTATTAACGGATTTTTTTGTAATTCTCCTTCAACTTCAATAAAATCACCTACTTTCATTTTAGAAAAGTCAAAATCTGAATTCAACATTTTATGTTCTAACAAAAATCCACGAAACTTAGACAAAAGAGAAACATTTGTATGTACCTTTTCTTTAACAACACTTTCATTTTTACCCTTGTTTCCATCATAGCTTAATTCACCAGAAATATTAATTCTTAATAGTTTACTTAAAATAGTAGAAGATGTTGAAACTCCTGCATCTACCTTTTGTGTAGAATGATTTTCTTTATGTTCTGTATAATTGATCTGACTTACCATTGAAAAACCATCTTCTATAATAGCGAGCATATCTAAAACAATTTTTTCATTTATATATATCGGAACAATGAGTCTATCTAAATTTATATCGTTCATTATTTTAATTCCTTTCTTGCTTCTATTTTTCATTTGCAAATTCCAGTTTGTTTAACTTTTTATTTTTTGAAAACAATTATTTCTTTTCTTCTATTCTTTTGATACCACTTTCATTATGTTTTTCAAGTGACATCAGTTGAGTTCTTGCAAGCTTTCTAAGTTCTATCATTCTTTCTTTTAGGTCCATTCCTTTACCAATAAGAACTGCATTATAGCTTTCCATATTTGCAAGCACCAGTAACTCATTCAGACTTGCATAATCTCGCATATTCCCTTTTAGTTCTGTATTTTCATCACGCCACTGTTTTGCTCTCTTATTAAATAAAGCTACATTTAGCATATCTGCTTCACTTGCATATTTGTAGGATAATTGTTCACTTGTCAAATCAGATAGTAGATATTCCTTAATTGCATCTGTATGAATCTTATAGTTAATCTTTGAGATTTCTCTATTTAAATTCCAACCAAGTGATAATCTAGAATTTTCATCTGATTTAAGTCTCTTATAGTCTTGAATAATATATAGCTTAAACTCTGGTGATAACCATGATGCAAATTCCATAGCTATATCATAGTGTGCATATGTGCCACCATATCTTCCTGCCTTAGATATAATTCCAATTGCATTAGTAGATTCTATCCATTTTTGTGGAGTCATCGTAAATCTATTCAATCCTGCTTCATTTCTAAACGTATCGAATTGCACACGGTTAAAATTTTCGTTATTAAGAGCTTCCCACAATCCTATAAACTCCAATGTATTTCTATTTCTCATCCAATTTTGAATAACAAATCTCGGATCATCACTATTTCTGTACTTTGCAATATCTGTAAGGCTTATATAATCATTTTTAAAGTCTTCAGTATATATTTGGATTGAAAATCCTTGTGCTTCAATTGTGCCTTTTTTGACCTTAGCCATCTATAAATCCCTCCTCTTGCTGATATACTATTTACAATAACTATCCTCTAAATAGTAACTATTAATTTTGTTAGTTTTTAGCTTTGGTAAAAGTCCTAAAACCCTTTTATTTAATTAACTATTTATCTCTGTCATTATTATGACACAAAACCTGCAAAATAGGTCTAATAATTTAATATTATTATCTCTAATTTGTTTTATATATATTTAATAATTCATATTGTATATCTAGAACTATTGTTGCAGGATACTTACCTATATTATGTATCCCTATTTTTAATTTTATCTTTAAAATCCCAATATCCATATGAGTATTTATTTAACTCTTCAATAATGTCTTTCATTATTAATTTCTATTTCTATAAACAATCTATTAACTAAAATTATACATATAACCAAACAATCACTTCACCACTATCCAACTACCATCACGCCTTGAGCCTATTCTTTCTATAATCTTCTTTTCTTGTAAAACCTTAAATGTTCTTTCAATAGTTCTCTTTGTTACTCCTATTAATTCTGAAAGCTCAACTTATATTAAATTTGGATTTCCTATTAAAAAATCTATAACTTTTTTCAGTTTTATTCAAACCGACATTCAAACCGACATTTTTATTTTCAATTTGTTCTTCTACTTTTTTTTCAAACAGAATAATACATTTAATATAGTTACTTTGAATCTCAAAAACTTCAGTTCCATATTTTTTTGACAATAAATATGATTTCTACCCTTATTTATGTAGATTGCTATAATAGTTTTATCTTAATCAAATTTAAGTTCTTCTTATGGATTTAGTTCTATTTGATTTGTTATAATATCAGATATTTTTCTAAGGCTTTCATCAATTTTATTTACACCAACTACAGTACCATCATTTTTTACTCCAATAAGAATAGTTCCTCCATTACCATTAATAAAAGATACTGTTTCCTTTACAATCATATCAGTATATTTATTCATCATAATCTTCCTCTAATGTAATTATTATACCATACTTGCGACAAATAAAAAATATAAACCGATATTTTTATGTCGTAGTTTATTTAATTTTAAAATATTATTTATGTGGTTTAAGTATTTTAAATATTACTAAGCCTAATTATTTCGTAATTATTCTATTACTTTTTTTAGTTTCTTTGTTATACTTTTCATTGAAAGATTTCTCATTAATTTGGTGTCGTAGTCTTATTATATCAAAAACCTTTCTTTTTTATTTAATATGTATTATTTCACAACAAGCTAACAATAAAATCTTGTATTTAATCTATTTCAACTAAAAAATCACCCAAAAATATTTCTAGGTGATTCATTACAATATTTTATTTAAATTAAAAATTTTATTTTTTATCATAAACTATATAATTTAGATACTTTTTTAGCTCTATAATTTTTCAAATCAAACTACACAGTATAATAGTTCCAACACTTATATATATTTACTTATTATAAATTTAAGAATTAATTCTATTAAATTAAGTTATTTCTATATTTTTACATATAAAAACTATCCTTATTAAAATTGACTTTAAATTCAACTTTTTAAACAGTCTAGAACTACCAACCATTTTCTGCTCTCATTCTTTCTTGCTTAGCTTCAAGACTATACTCTTCAAACAATTCATGGAATATTTGTGCAGTCTTAGGGTATTTGGGTTCTAAAAACTCTGCATTCATTTTAAATTTTTCAGCAATAATTAATTCTTCTTTTCCTGCTGAAGGGCTAAAAACTCCTCGCCTATTAAATAAAGCATTCTTATAACTTCTAATCATCTTGTCATCTCCATATTTTTCAATCATTTTTCTTACTGCATCACAAGGTTCATAGCCGTCATCACCCAACGGAGAAAAAGAAAGTACTCGACCAAGAGTTGATGTAAACAAACTCTCTTGGTCATTCTCAATTAATAATTTCTTATATTGTTCTATCCAATATTCAAGATTTTCCTCATTTACTTTTCCATTTAATTCAGCAGGACAAAAATGAGCCTTCATATATATTTCATACATATTATTATATATCTGTGTTTTTTCTTCTGGTTTATCCTCATTATCTTTCTTAAATATTATAGATACTAATTCTGCTAGTATTTCTGGTGAGTGTTTAATAACTCTATTAAAACACTTCATTTTTCTCCAATCCAATAATTTCATAAAAAATAATTCAATCTTAGATATTCTATAACATTTATCTAGATTGTCAATATACTCCTCCTGAATCACATTAATCAACTGTTCAACATAATAACCTATCATTTGATTAAATATTGAATGATGCATTTTTTCAATATCATCAAAACATTCAAATATTTTTTCTGCAGTCAAAGGTCTTCTACTATGTATTTGATAAATCTGTTCCAAATACACCTCTAAAGTAGCATATTTCTTACATTCTATCAGTACCCATGAATCATTAGATATATCACAATTAATGTAATTTACCCAAAATAGACTCTTAATTTGTTCTGAAGCATTTGTTATTTTTGGAATTTCTTTTGTCGTCAAAGCTTCAACCCTATATACACCCACCAATATGTCTTTTGAATAATTATTATTTATTAAGTCTTCAATAATTGATTTATATTCTATATATTTTTCTTTACTAAAGTTTTCTAAATAATCAAGTGCAATTATTTTTGATGTTTGTGTTGTTAACAAATTTTTAAATGTTTGATAATCCCATTCTCCATTATTCCAATATTTAGCTAAGTATCTACCTAACATTGAACATGATTCTTCAGCACATATTTTTGCTAAAATAGATAAATTGTAACCTAATTTATAAAAATCTGTCAATTCTTTTTTTATTAATTCTTCTTTACCTAAATTCCAAAAGTA
>NZ_LKKW01000033.1 GCF_001891165.1 Streptobacillus ratti
ATTGTCCATTGATTTTATTATAACTATTGTTTCTTGTAATCCTCTTCTTTTTAAAATTAAATCGCCTTTAACTTTTCCGTTTTGTAAATTGACATTTAACATAGAATCTTTTTTTATTTTTTCTAATTCTTCTTTTTTAAATATTCTGCCACTCTCAGTTACTACTAAATTTCCAATAATTTCTTTATTATTATCTATCCTACCTTTAACTACTCCAAGTTTAACCTCTTCTCCCTCTATCTTACCAAAATTTTGAAAATTTAAATTTGATACTCCTGATCTTATATCAACATCACCCTTAATTATTCCAGTATTTACAAAATTTAATCCTTTACGTGTTCCTATTGTTACTTTTCCAGATACTTCCCCCTCATTCTTATAGTTTACACCTGCATAAGAATAAATATTAATATCATCATGTTTTCCCGTACTTCTATTTATTATACTTCCACCTTTTTTCAAAAGCATTTCAACAGTTTTTTCTATTGTTCCAGCATTATCTAATACTCCTAATTCTTGTGCTATAAAAGTCATTGATTTATAGTAATTCCTAGCTGTAAGTAAAGCTCCTTTTGAATTTTTAAAATATACATATTTCCCTATTAATGATACTGCATTTACATTATCTGCCGTCCCAATTAAATTCTTATTATTAGTTACATGAATTAAATTGGTAAAATCATGGTTATGTAAACTTGTGATTACCTCAGCTCTACTAGAAAGAGTTGCATTATTAACTATTTTAACACTGTTTGGCTTACCGTTAGAATATACTACATATGATGTTGGGGTTGAATAATCTGCATTAAATGTAAGACTTACTTTTTCATTAGTATCTATATGCACAGATCCAGCTTCATTTTTTACTAATTCTCTATCATACTTCATTTGTGATTCTATCTCATTAATCTTTCTTATATCCTCATCTATTTTTTCATCTATGGACTCTGCATTAGCAATCTTTGACATTATCATTAAAAAAATGAACAAAGAAATATATTTTTTTCTACTCATTTGCTTACCTTTCCTCAATAAAATATTTTTCAATATTAAAATCAATGAAAACATATATTTTATCTGAATAATTGAGCAAATTATACCCCCCCCCCATTCTTTTTTGTCAATGGTTAAATAATAATTTTTTCACAAAACAAAGTATATTCAAAGATTAGCATTTTTTTTCATAAAAAAAATCAAAAAAATCGTGGTATGTACCTGTCAATAGTTAAGTAAATTTTTTTCACAATTCAAAGATTTTTCAAAGAAAATATAATATGAATTATAAGGAAAGGGATATAGGGAAATATTTTATGTGATTTTTTTATTTAATGGTCGGTGTTATAAAAGCCACAAAAAAATTTCTGTGGCTTTATACTAAAATCCGTTATTTTTATTTAATTCATTAAACCAATAACCTGATTTCTTTATATATCTTTTTGATGTTTTTAAATCAAGTTCTATTAATCCATATCTATTCTTATATGAATTTAACCATGACCAACAATCAATTGCAGTCCATACTAAATATCCCTTACAATTTGCACCTTCAGTTATCCCTTTATGTAACCACTCTAAGTGTTCTTTAAAGAACTCTATTCTATAGTCATCATGTATCATATCCCCTACTTTATATTTTTCTTCTCCCTCAACACCCATACCATTTTCTGCAACAAACCACGGTATATTTCCATAATTTTCTTTTATATTCACTGCTATATCATAAAGACCTTTAGGGTAAATCTCCCACCCTCTATGAGGATTCATTCTTCTTCCTGGCATTATGAAATGTTCATAATAATATTCTGGCATAAATGGTGCCTCATCATTAGGCTTAGAATCTCTTGCTTTAACTCTTAATGGTTGATAATAGTTAATACCTAATATATCCACCTTATTATTTTTAATTATTTCTAATTCCTCATTATTATATTCAGGTAAAAGTTCATGTTTTTTTATAAGGTCTATCAATTCAACATCATATTCTCCTTTTACGGCTGGATCAAGAAAACTTTTATTAGCAAATAATTCAGCTATTCTTGATGCTTTTAAATCACTTGAATGATTACTTCTTGGATAAGCTGGTGTTAAATTTAATATTATTCCTATTTGCCCATCTTTTATTACTTCTTTAAATTCCTTTATTGCCTTAGCTGAGGCAAGTGCCAAATTATATCCTACCTGAACTGCTTTTTTAGGGTCAACTTCCATAGGATAATGATATTGTTTTAAATACCCACATTCTACAGATACTATAGGTTCATTAAAAGTAAACCAAGTCTTAACTATATCTCCAAATAATTCAAAACAAGTTCTTGCATATTTAGCATAAGCATCAACTACTTCTTTACTTGCAAAACCACCAAATTTTTCCTCTAGTAAAAGAGGTGTATCAAAATGTGATAAATTTACAAATGGTTCTATTCCATTATCTTTTAAAGCAGAAAAATATGTTCTATAAAATTTAACTGCTTCTTCATTAATTTCTCCTATTCCATTTGGAAATAGTCTTGACCAAGAAATAGATGTTCTAAAAGTATTATGACCTGTAGCTTTTAACAATTTAATGTCTTCTAAAAAATATTTATACATACTTGTAGTAGTTTGAGGTCCAATTTGATTATGAAACTTATATGGCTCTATCTCAAAAAATTTATCCCAAGTAGTAAATCCTTTGCAATCTCCCTCAAATCTACCCTCACTTTGTTCTGCACTTATAGAGCTACCCCAATAAAAATTTTTTGGAAATTTAATCATTGTTTCCCTCCATTCTTTTATTTATTAAATAATTTTCTACTGCTTTTAACATTTTCTTTTTCTTTCTTTTTAAGAAAAAAGAATAAAAAAATTCCATAAATATATGATTATATTTTTGAAAATGAGATTTTGTAATATATATTTCATCATATATTATCTCTATTTCATTCATATTCAACTCATTAATTTGATAGTCTACAATATTTTCACCTAAGCTTGAAGTATATTTTAATGTATATCTTGAATTTTCAACTAAATTTATTATTTCTACAATGCTTTTAGCTATCTGATTAGTTTTAGTTTTAAGTTCTACATTAAATTTCATTCCTTTTTTTATTTTCCCTGTAACATTCATCTCTTTTTTTATATTTTCAATCAAAAAATTATAAAATTCTTTTGAAGATACCTTTATTTTTTGCTCTACTCTCATTTTCTATTACCTCTAATTAAAAATATTACTCCTATAACTACCAATGTTAAACCCATTAGAAGATTAATTAATTGATTATTTAAAGGATATGTTGCTATGGCTATAGTACCTAAAGTAATTACAAACATTGGCCATGATTTCATTTTTTTCTCCTTTATTTAAAGTTGGGGTGGATAACCACCCCTAATATTAATTTTCTTTTATTCTATTTGCCATAATTACAAATGGTGTCCATATTACAAATGCCACAAATACATTAAATAATGAAACTAATGCTGCGACTACACTTCCACCTGTTGCAAAGAAAGCATAAACCCCCGGCGGTAATATCCATGGAACTTGTACAAACACTGGTGGAATTACACCTAAAACTGTTGCAACATATGCAATAATTGCACCTATAGTAGAAACTGATAAAAATGGAATTAAGTATAACGGATTTAATACTATAGGCATTCCAAAAATCATAGGTTCGTTAATATTAAAAACACCCATAGGTAATCCAAGTTTTGCAACTGCTCTATGATCTTCTCTTTTTGAAAATAGGAAAATTGCAATTATTAATGCTATAGTAATTCCAGATCCACCCATTTGAAGATAAGCATCAAATGAACCTCTTGTCCATAAATATGGTAAAGTATCAACTGTCCCACCTTTAGCAATGTGTTCTGCGTTTGCAAGTAAAGCAGGTTGATAAATCCCATCAAGGAATGGAGCAAGTACATTATGTCCATGTAATCCAAAGAACCAGAAAAGTTGAACTAAGAATGCAAGTAATATTACTGAAAATGCACCTTGAGAAAGTCCTAATAATGGAGCTTGAATATATTTAGATATCAAATCATTTAATGTTTGCCCTGTATATGTTGTAACAAGGTATGATAAAGTAGCTGAAGCATATATTGCAATTACTCCTGGTATTATAGATGCAAATGCTTTATTAACTGCTGGTGGCACTGAATCTGGTAAATTAATTGTTATTTTTCTTATCATTAATTTACTATAAATTATTGTTGAGAAAAATCCAATAACCATAGCTGGGAATAACCCTGTAGCACCTAAATATTGGTTAAAGTTTAAAAATCCCCATGATGAAACTTCATGTACTGTTCCATTTATATCAGCCATAAATCTTGCTTCTTGTGGTAAGAATAAAATAAATGATGCAACTGCAACTAAAGAACCAGCAAGTGGATTTACCTTATACCCTGAAGCCACATTATATCCTAATGCAACTATAAATACTAATGAAAGGATTGCAAGTGAACCGAACCATACTACACCATTAATATTAATAAGTGGTGCCATAAATTCAGCAACTTGTGGAAATCCATATTCATTAGGAATATTTCTAAATAATACATTAAGTAATACTGCAATAGAACCAACCATAGTAACTGGTAAAATTGCAATAAATGAATCTCTAATAGCAACTAAATGCTTTTGGGAAGAAAGCTTTGTTGCCATAGGAACAAAATAATTTTCCATCCAATTCATAAATTTTTTCATGTTTCTCTCCTTATATATTTAATTTTTTTCTATCATTGATAATGCGTAATCTAAAACTTTATCACCTTTCATCATTCCATAATCCATCATGTTAATAACACCAACTGGTGTTTCACCAAACTTATCTTTAATATCATTTTCTAAATATTTAATTTGTGGACCAAGTAAAACTACATCAACTTTACCTACAAATTCATCTGAACTTGCTTCAGGTATTGCAGTAATTTGAACTTCTAAATTTCTTGTTTCAGCCTCTTTTTTCATTTTTTCTACTAAAAAACTTGTAGACATTCCAGCTGTACAAATTAATAAAATTTTTAGCATCTTTAATCATCCTTTCTATTTTTTATGTAATTCAATAATTTCTTTTGCTAAATCCTTAGTTAATAGTGCCATAGTTAAATGATCTTGTGCGTGTACCATAATTAAGTTTAAAATAATTTTTTCATCACTTGAAGTTTCTTTAACTATTAAATCTGTTTGAATTTCATGTGCTTCTAAATAATATTTGTCTGCCTCTTTCATACATTCATCAACTTTTTCAAAATTTCCCTTTTTAGCAAATTGTATTGCTTGCATAGAACTAGATCTTGACATTCCTGAATTTGCAATTATCTGCATTGCATACTCACTTAATTCATCATAAGTCATTTCTATTTCCCTCCTATATTTTCTAAAATATTTATAAAATTATCGTAAGTTGGTGTAAGTAAAATATCATTTATTATTTTCTTATTTCCAACTATTTTTGTAAATGCTTCATATATTTTTTCATTCTTATTATTTTTATTATCTAAACATAAAAATAGTATAATATTCACATCATTATTTAACCATTTTACAGGATTTTTACTTATACAAACTCCTATAACATTTACTTTTTCTATCACTTCAACTGGGTGAGGTATTGCAACTTCATTTGAAATCTCAGTCATACCAAGTTTTTCTCTTTTATGTATTAAAAATTCAATATTGCTATTCATATTAGGAATTTTCATAAGTTTATCTGACATTAGTTTTATAATCTCATCTTTACTTTTTGTTTCGTTTAAATACATAAAAAGCGATTTAGGTATTATCTCTTTTAAGTAATTATTATTATCTTTTAAAATATTTTTTATCCTTAAAATATCTTCATCATTTAAAAAATAGTTTATTTTATATATAGGCTTATCTATCTGCATATCTAAATCTATTAATGAAAATATTATATCCACATTTCCTAAATCCATATCCAATAACTCATTTGCTCCACAAGAAGAAATAATATTTGTATATTCAGAAAATAGGTTACTATAGGTATAAATTAAAAACTTTGATACTCCTCTACCACTTGGACAAACAATTAATATATTTTTCTTATTTGATATATTTAAATTAATTCCTTTGCTCATATGTAAAATTACTGCTATAAATCCAATTTCAGCATCAGATAAACTTTTTTCATTAAATCTTTTTGAAATTAAGTTACAAACATATGTCGCCACATTATATTCAAGAGGCATATTTTTTTTAATATCTTCAAGTAAAGGATTTTTAATTTTAATTCCAAATCTTATTCTAATACATAATGCAAGTATATGTGTATATAGATTTTTATACAAGTCATCATCATTGTATAAGTCAATTTTAAAAGTAAGTTTTACATAATATAGTAATTCTTGTATAATATCATTTACTTCATTAACATCTTCTGTTTTAAGTGATTTATAACTATGAGTTTCATTTGTTAAAAAATGTATTGTAATATAGTCTAAATCATTACTGTTTAAATTCAAGCAATATCCCAGCTTTTTATATATCCACTCCATACATTCTAAAACATGAGATTTTTTAGTTAAAAATAGGTCATTTTTTTCAATATCAATATTTTCTATTCTTTTATTTGCTTCTACTCTATGAAAACTTACATATATAACTGCTACTAAATTTTGTAATGAAAAATCAGATATTTTAACATTTTTTTCTTTAAGAAATGAATATGTATATTTAGCAATGTCATTTATATTATATTTAGATTTTTTATCAAAAAACTTATTTTCATTAAGTCTTTTTTCTAAAATATCTATTAAAAAATTTCTAATATTCAATTCTTCACCTATTAATTTCAAACCGTAATAAGGTTTTCTTTCAAACTCAAGGTCATATGTTCTAATTATATTTTCTATTTTCTTTATATCATTTGATAAAGTTTTTGTACTTATATATATTTTTTCAGCTATATTTTCTAATTTAATATATCCATCTTCTGAAATTAATTTATCAATAAGATATATTTGTCTTTCTTCCGAAGTTATGGGTATCTTAAAATTATCTGAATTAAAAATTTCATTTTCTTTTAAGATACTTCCACTTAATCTGTATCCAAATCTAGTTTTTGAAACAATATTAATATCATGTTTTTTTAAAATCTCAGATAGTTCTTTTATATATTTTCTACAAGTTTTATCTGACATTTTTAAATGATTTGATAATTCAATTGATGTATGAAAATTGCCATCAAATAATATTCTATAAATTAATTTCAATTCATTTTCCATAACTTCTCCTTTCTAATACTAATATACCTCAATTTTACCTTTTTTCAATTACCAATTTTTCCATTTAATTACGGAACTATTTTTCCATTAAAAATAGATGAAGTATATAAAAAATCCTACTTTTAGAGGTCAATTAATTTTTCCTCATTTAAAGTAGGATTCTATATTTTTTAAAACTATTTATCTTACCAATTATACCCTAATTTTGTATTTAAACTAAATTTATGAAAATCTTTATATAATTTTTCATTGTTATTTGTATTTCCATCAAATCTCACATAAGCATCTATATTAAAGTTTTTAAAGTTATATTTAACCCCTGTTTTTACATCATATGCAATCCCTATATTATGTATATACTCTTTCCATTTAGTTTCACTTTTACCTTTTATATAGTCCTTATTACCATTTAATTCAATACCTAAAGCCTCTAAAAGATCATCATCTACATTTATATTTTCTAATACTCCATTACTATCTAATAAATCTAGTTCAAATGATTTATCACTAACATTAGTTTCAGAATTTACATCTCTTTTTCTATGCTTTTCTACTTTTAATTTTGATGTTATTCCAACATTCTCATAATTACTACCAAGTTTAGTATTTAAGTATATATTTAAATTTTTAACTCCAGTATATTCAAGTAAAATTCCACCTGATAAAGTATTTTTTAAAACATGATTTATTTCATTTGAAGTTATTATTCTATCTAATAATGGTTTAGACACACGATCTCTATTTTCTTGATTTGGTAATTTTTCTGATATTACATCAAATAAATTATCTTCAATAAGAAAATTAGAAAACTTTATAGATGGTGTAACACTAAGATAATTCTCTACTTGTGGAGAAATTTTTAAACCTTTAATAATTTCAAATTCTTTAGAATATTTATTATACACCTCAATACTATGTTGATGAACATATTCATCATAAAATTTTTCAATATTATTTCTTAATTCATGTTCTATAAGTCCTGTTGTTTCAATTCTATTCTTATACTTTCCATAATTGTATTTATATGCAACAAAAGATTCTATATCTCCCTTATTATCTTTTAATTTAAATTTACCATTTAAACCTACTGCAGCAATATGAGCATGTGTGGTTAGCATTAAATCTCCTAATTTATTATCATAGTGAATAAATCCACCAATCTTTATGTTATCTTTAACAGAATAATTTCCACCAATAGTTGCATTTAATCCTTGAATATCTCCTTTTGTAACACCCTTATTAAATCCTACTTTAAAATACACATTATCATCAAAAGTTGGTTCAAGTTTGTAATTTAAATATGTTTTAAATCTAATTATTTGATATCTATCAAAACTTTTTTCTTTTAAATTTAATAATGTTGTTACTCTTTCTAAGTTTTCCTCATATTCTTTATTTGTAGCTAATCCTTTTGTTTCCAATTTTTTTAATCTATCAAAAAATTCACTTATTTTTTCATCAACTCCATAATTTTTTGAATTATGTTTACTATTTTCTATCATTTTTTTAGTTTCTTCTAATTTTTCACCAAAAATATACTCATGTATTTCTTTATGAAGTTTTTCAAATTCAGTTTGAACATCATCCTCAGAAAAAGATATTAAACTTCCTAACCCTACAAAAAATAATAAAAGTTTTTTCATTTTATTTACCATCCTTTAAACCTTATATAAAGTTATTTTTATTATACTAAAACTTATTTTATTATTACTTTATTGTTAAATTTTAGTATTTTAAACAAACATAATCATTATACGCCCCCCCCCGACATTTTGTCAATAATTTATTTATAAAAAAAAAGACCGTTCAAAATGAACAGTCTTAATTTGAAATTAAATTTTAATTTTCAAAATTAACTCCTATAGTCCCTTTTCCACCATATTTATTACTTCCGTAAACTGATTTCTCTAAACTTACCTCAAGATATGTACTTACTTTTTTAGTTACTGGAAGATTTGCTCCAAGCCCTGCTTCTAACCAAATATTTGGATATGTTTCAGAATATGTTTTATCTCCTTTTTTAACTTTATTTCCATTAGTGTATTCTCCCCAAACATTAAATAAAGCATATCCCATTCCATTTTTAGCTGTTGTGCTATTAGCTGTTGAATATCCAAGTCTTAATCCTGCTCTACCTTTTACTGAATGTCCTAAATCATAACTAATATTTTTTTCACTTATATTTCCATTTTTAGATAATTGATAAATTATTTGTGCTTGTGGCTCAATTAAATATTTTTTATCTTTGTCTTTATCAGTTATAAAGTATATAGGAGAACCAGCTTCAATAGACCCTGTAAATACTATACCTAAATTATTATATGTTTCACCACTTTTTAACTCATATTTATTACTAAGTCCTGATAATTGTAATACTGCATCTGTATAGAATTTATCTATACTATATGTATTAGTTAATCCTATTGAATACATATTTGTAGTTACTGTCCCTTTATATGCTGAAGTCTTATTGCTTATAACATTTTTAAATGAGTTTGAATATCCAAAATATATTCCAGTTAAATTTTCTTTTTTCTTATCAAAATGATAATCCATTCCTATATTTATACCTATAGTTCCGTCCATATAATTTACTTTATTCCCATTGTTATAAATAAATTCTCCACCATATAATCTAGCCCATGGCATAGGGTTTTTAGTTTCTTTTCCTATGTTAAATAAAGTTGTTTGTATACGTCTTTCATTTAAACGTCCAAATACTTTTTGTGCTTGATCCATATTAGCTTTAGGACCTATTAAAAATATTCCTGGTCCTGCCTCAGTTATTTCCCAGAAGAATAATCTATGATTATCTTTAATTTCTGATTTTAATTCTAATTCTAAATCATTTTTAGTTTTAGCTTTACCAATAAATGCTGATGCTGAAGTTTCTTTAGGTGCTTTAACTACTACAGCACTTCTATCTCCCTCTTCACCATTTACATCTCCATCTATCATATTTTCTATCTTATCCTTAGACATTGTTATAAGTTTAGTAGTTCCACTTACAGTTCCAGTAAGTTCAAGTAAATCAGATTTTGAATTTTCTCCATTTTTACCACTTACTTGATTCCATAATGTATTTAATAATAAATTTCCATTTGAACCAGTGTAATCCCCTTTTATTGATAAAACATCACTATATTTACCATTATCCATAGTAATTTCACCTGAATTTGTAATTTTACCATCATTCTTTGTACCATCACTAGTTGCTTTTAATTCATATTTCGCACTATCTCCATTATTAAATTTACTTGCATCTAAAATACTATTCTTAATATTTAAATTAGAGAAAGTCGCTTTATTTTCCATATCCTTATTATTTAAAATCCACTTAGCCTTATTTTCTAAATTAATATCTAATTTTGAAGAATATTTTTTATCAGTCAATCCTTCAACTACTGCCATATCTTTAATGTTAGCTGTTAATGAAGAACTAATATCTCTAGTACCCTCAACTTCCATTAACCAACCTTTTTTAGCTGCTACTGCCTTAGATTTTTCTCCTGATAATTCAAATATAGCATCCTCTACTGAAAAATCACCTGCATTTAATTGTCCATTTGATAATTGTTTTGCATACCCAAATGTTAAATCTACGACTTTTTCTGCTCTTACTTTAATAAGTGAAGCATTTTCAGATGTTGTTTTTAATTCAGTATTATGTAATTTAACTACTTGGTCTTTACCATTTGCATTACGATATGTTTTTCCAATTATATTTATATTAGTAGTAAAATCTGTTATATAATCTTGAGTATCATATACTATAGCTGAATTACCAGAATTAATAACTGAAACTTCTTCTGTATTTTTACCTGTAACTTCTAATCTAGCTTTATCACCAAATAATCTTACTGCTCCAGATAAGCTATTACTTGTAGTATCAAGATTTAACTTACCATTTATTTTAACTGTTGGACCCTCTGTAGTTATCTTACCATCATTAGGTTTTCCTATCTTAATACCCGCTGAATTTACTCCATCTCCTTTTATTTTAATGTTTGTTTCTCCATTAAATTCAGCTTTACTTTCATTTCCTGAAATATATACTCCTACTAAATAACTCCCTACTTTTTTTGTTGAGGAATCACTTACTGTAATATCTACCTTATCATTTGCAACAAATTCTGCCTTTGCTCCATTACTTTTATATATCTTCAATCCAGATAATTGATGATCAAAATTAACTTCTGCTGTAATAGTCACACCAAATATATTTTTAGAAACCTTTTTCTTACTTTTAATTGTATTAGCAGTATTAGTTACATTAATATTCATCTTTCCTACTGTTAATTTTGCTGTATTACTAGCTATTCCACCATTATGATTGTATCCAACTGCAACACCATATCCTGCATTTGAATCTGGACCATTTACTGGTGAACTTTCTGTTTCTGATGATAAAGTTACATCAGCGTTTAATTCTTTAATTTCAGCACTAGCATTACCTCTTATTATCACACCCTTAGGTCTTGCATGCTTAGCATTAGATTTTGGTGATAATTTAATATTTATCTTATCTCCTTTAACATTATTTCCAGCTAATTCTAAATATGCTTCATTCCCTGTATCCTTTACATCAAATGAAATATCTCCCTCTAAAATTGTATTATCTTTAGTTTTTAAGAAATCTGCTCTACTCTCTCCTTCATATGTTCCTGATGTAAGTTTATTATCTTGATTAATCTTATTTTTTGCTTCTTCAATTGTACTTGAAAATGATATGCTTCCTGTAATTAAAAAAGTAATAACTAACATTTTTGTAATACTTATTTTCCTCTTACAATACCGTTTTAAAACCTTAACTTTCTCCATAAAATCCTCCTTTTTATACATTCCCGTATATTTTAATAGTTTATGAATAAATTGTCAATATATGATATATGGTTTAAAAGGTTTTGTTTTTCATTTTCAAATTTTAGAAAAAATTGGCATAAAAAAAAGAAAAAGATTAGTTTCCTAATCTCTTCCTATGTTATTATACCTCGTAAGCTTTGATTGATTCTCCATCTACTAATTTAACAATAGCTTTTTTATAAGCTGGTGTTTTGTAAATTGTCATTCTCGCTCTTGCAGTAGTTGGTTTCATGTTGATAGTGTTTACACCTGAAACTTTAACATTGAATAATTTTTCTACTGCTTCTTTTATTTGTAATTTATTAGCTCTTCTATCTACTATAAATACATATTCATTTGAATTTAATAAAATTCTTGATTTTTCTGTATTTAATACAGGTTTTTTGATTACGTCAAAAATTGTCATTATCCAAGCACCTCCTCGATAGTTGCAAGAGCTTCTTTAGTAATTACTACTTTATTAAATTTTAATAAAGCATATACTGATAATTCTCTTGGGTCTAATATTTCAGTTTTTTCGATATTTCTTACTGATAAGTATAAGTTCCAATCAGCATCTTCTAAATAATCGTTAACTATAAATAATTTTTTATCTTCTACCATATTAACTTTTTCTGTAAAATTAACAAATGCTTTTGTTTTAGGAGTATCTAACATGTAGTCTTCTAATACAATTACATCTCCATTTTGGATTCTAACAGCTAATGCTGATTTTAAAGCTAATTTTCTAACTTTTTTATTAACTTTTTTATCATAATTTCTTGGTTTTGGTCCGTGAACAACTCCTCCACCTACCATATGAGGTGCTCTTGTTGATCCTTGTCTAGCACGACCTGTTCCTTTTTGTCTGAAAGGTTTTCTTCCTCCTCCAGATACTTCTCCTCTTGTTTTTGTTGAAGCAGTTCCTGCACGTGATGCAGCAAGTTCTGCTGTTAATACTTCATGTATTACATATTTATTAGGTTCTAATCCAAAGATTTCACCACTTACAGTAGCTACTCCTTTTTCTTCACCATTTAAATTATATACTTTTAAATTAAAATCTGACATCTTTGCCTCCTCTCTCTATATTAGTATTTTTTTACTGATTTCTTGATAACTAAATAACCATTTTTAGGACCTGGTACTGCACCTTTAACTAATAGTAAGTTATTTTCTACATCGAATTTAACAACTTTTAGATTTTGAACTGTTACATTTTCATTTCCTAATCTTCCAGCCATTTTCTTACCTTTTGGTACATTTGAGTTTGATGCAGCTCCTCCTGCATTTGACCCTCCAAGTCTGTGGTTTCTTGAAACCCCATGTGTAGCTCTGTTTCCACCAAAATTATGTCTTTTCATAACTCCAGCAGTTCCTTTACCTTTTGAGATTCCTTGAATATCAACAAATTCAATACCTTCTAATACATCAACTTTTAATTCTTGACCTAAAGCAAATTCTTCAACTGATTCTACTTTAAATTCTTTTAAGAATTTTTTAGCAGTGATTCCGGCTTTTTTGAAAACACCCATTTCTGGTTTATTTACTAATTTTTCTCTTTTTTCATCATAAGCTAAAGTTATTGAAGTATAACCTTCTTTTTCTACTATTTTAGTTTGAACTACGAAATTTGGTCCAGCTTCAATTACAGTAACTGGTATTAATTTTTCATTTTCAAAAATTTGTGTCATTCCAATTTTTTTACCTAATATCATTTTTTTCCTCCTTAATATATTGGTTGATAAAGCTCAAAGGCTCTACCAACTTGTATCAAAGCACTATTGCTTTATTTCTATTGAAACACCTGCTGGTAAGCTTATTGAGCTTAAAGCAGTTAAAATATCATTGTTTGATTCTTTAATTTCAATAAATCTTCTATGTATTCTCATTTCAAATTGTTCTCTTGAATCTTTATTAACATGCACAGATCTTAAAACTGTATATTTTTTAGTTTTAGTTGGTAAAGGCATTGGTCCTGCAATTTTTGCTCCATTTTTCTTTACCACTTCTACTATTTTAGCAGAAGTTTGATCTAATAACTTGTTATCGTAAGATTGAAGATAAATTCTTTTATTTTTATTATCCAAAATAATTCCTCCTCAATTTATTTATTATTTTACAGTTAAGTTAAATTTATTACTCAGCGATATCAGCAACAACTCCTGATGCTACTGTTCTTCCACCTTCTCTTATTGAGAATCTTAATCCTGTCTCTATCGCTATTGGATGGATTAATTCTACTGATACTGATATATTATCTCCAGGCATTACCATCTCTACTCCCTCTGGTAAGTTTACTTCTCCTGTTATATCTGTTGTTCTAAA
>NZ_LKKW01000034.1 GCF_001891165.1 Streptobacillus ratti
TTGGTAAGGCTGGTCTTGGGACTTTATACATATAGTAATTATTGTGAAAAAATTTTCGTAGCCAATTATAAATCATTAAAAATGAAAATTTTTTTCACACCTAGGTTGCTTTTTTGAAAAAATATGTCATAATTTAGCATATTTTAAAAAGGAGTTTTGTGGTTATTATGAATAGAAAGATGCTAATGTTTTTTATCGTTTCGACTTATCTATTAAATGCTAAGTCAGGTTATAACAATGGTTTTTTTGATGATTTTAAAGAAACAAATCTTACTAAAGTAAAATATGATAATACATCATATCCAACAGATGGCGTAATTGGTAAACCTGGAAATGATGGTAAATGGCCAGGAATAGGTCCTAATGGGGAAAAAGAGGGAACTGCCACACTTTTATATACAAGAATACCATCTATGATAATTACTAATGATAATAAATTAATTGTAATGTATGATTTAAGATGGCAGGATCCTAAGGCTCCTAAAAATACAGCTAAAAATGAAAAAATTGGTGCAGATCATGGTAGAATAGATCAAGGAATTTCAATCTCAGAAGATGGTGGGAAAACTTGGAAAACTAAAACTGGAATAAGTTTTAATGATGTTTGGAAATACGGTAATAAAACACAACCTCAAAAGTGGAGAAGAAGATTAATGGATCCCACTTTATTATACAATCATTTAACAGATGAAATACTTTCATTACATGGTTCTTGGAATGAGTTTGCCAATAGTGGTCAAGGAGGTAATTGGTTTCAAAATAGAGAAGATTACTACAATAGAGAAATTTGGGCAGCTTTGATGCACAAATCAACAGATGGTGGACAAACTTGGGAAAGAACTCATAAATTTGATAAAAATAATAATGGTTTATTTAAAGAACATACTACTGATAATCCTGTAAAAGCTTTCCTTGGCGGAGTTGGAACAGGTATAGTTATGAGAGATGGAACTTTAGTAATGTCAGTTCAAACAGCACATCAATCACATAGTAATGGAAAAAATGGAAAAAAAGGTATAGGTGCAACTTTAATGTACTCACGTGATGGTGGAAAAACATGGCAAATGCCAACGATAAATAATGAGAAAATATTAATGCCTAATGGGTCATCACTTGAAAATATGTTATTTGAAATTGATGGTAAATTAGTAATTACTGGTAGAGGAACTGATAGTAGTAATACTGGTCAAGAAAAAAGTAAACATAGATGGGCATATTATACAACAGATATGGGTCAAACATGGCAAAAGTTTGAACCGTTACATACATTTCAGACTGTAACAAGTCAAGCAACACAAGGTTCTACACTTTATGTAACACTTCCTAGTGGAAAGAAAGTAATACTTGTTTCAGCTCCTGATGGAAATAATGATAGTTGGAAAAGAGGAAATCTATCACTTTATGTTTTATCAGGAAAAGATAAAAATCAAAAAAAGAAAATTGCAACTATTAAACCTGGTTCAGGAAATGCTCTAGGTGCTGGATATTCTTCACTTGCCTACAAGGGGGGGAAACTTATTTGCAGCCTATGAAGACAACGGGGATATATCTGTGAAAAATTTAACAGAGTATATTGATGAAATAGAAAAAGCTGCAACTGAATGGAATTTAGAAGATGAAAGAGCTAAGGATATAGAAACGGTTAAGAAACTTAAATCTTTAACAGAAAAACAAAAAGAGTTATTAGAACAAGCTATGATGAAAGATAATGATAGAGCATTTACTGAGGCTATGGTTTTAGATAAAGAATTAAAAGATCTTGATGAAAGTGTTAAAAAATATAGTGAAGAATTAAAAGAAAATAAGGAAGCTTTACCATCTAGTATTAGAAGATTTAATGCAGCTATAGATGAACTAAAAGGAGAAAAGAGAGATAATTTAGTAAAAGTATTAAAGGCTAGAATGATAAAGTATAATGTAGATGAAACAGGTAAGAATGTTAAAGATGTAATGAATTTTGATTTATATAAACCTATAGCTAAAAAATTTTTATATAAAAGAGTAGATATAATAGAAAATGATGATAATATATTTGCTGGTTTTGGTAGAAAAATAAGCTCAAATGATAATTATGAAAATTATTTTAAATTTGGATATAATCATGATGTGTCTAATTTAAAGCTAGGTGGATTTTTTGAAATTACTGAATCAAGAAAAAATGCAAGAAATATTTCTGTAGGGACTACTTTTAAGACAACAGTTGAGAATAAGCATACATTTAAGAATTTTCTTAGATATAGACATCAAAGTGTTTATGGTATAAAGATAAATAATAAGAATGATAGATACAATGATATTATTGTACATAATTTAGATTTTTATTCATCATATGAAACTAAATTAAATTTAAATGAAAATATAAGTATAAGTCCTAAAGCTGGAATTTTATTAACATATTCACACGATTCTTTATTAGACGAAGATGCAAGACTTGATAGAAGAATAGGTACAAGTGCAGATTTTTCAATTAAAGCAGAAGTAAGACATAAAAATATTAAGTTTAGAATTAAACCAGAGATTTTAGTAACAGATGATACACAATATATTTCTCAAAGTAACTTATCTACAAAGAGAGATAAAGCAGTTGGAGATATAATGGAATACAATATTCAATTTGGAATAAGTGCTAAAGTTAATGATGTAAATTTAGATTTTGATTTAAATGTTAATGATATTTCAAAGGATAGAAATAGAACTAATGTTAAATTAAATCTTACGGCTGGATATAACTGGTAATGACTTTAACCCTCTTTATATTAGAGGGTTTTTATTATATCCTTTTTATGATATAATTAAAAGAAAAAAGGAGTAAAAAATATGTCTACACCTTTAATGAAACAATATAATGAAATAAAAAAAGACTATATGGAATATATACTATTTTTTAGATTAGGAGATTTTTATGAGATGTTTTTTGAAGATGCAGAAATTGCTTCAAGAGTATTAGGGTTGACTCTTACATCAAGAAACAAAGAAAAAGGTATGAATATACCTCTTGCAGGTATACCTTATCATTCTTCTAAACCATATATAGCTAAACTTGTTAATGCAGGATATAAGGTGGCAATATGTGAGCAAACGGAAAATCCTAAAGATGTTAAGGGAATAGTAAAAAGAGAAGTTGTTCAAATTGTAACTTCAGGAACTATGCAAGATGTAGATTATTTAGATTCAAAATCTAATAATTATTTAGCTTGTATATATTATAGTAATCAAAATTATGCTATGTCATATTTAGATATAACTACAGGGGAATTTAAAGTATTAGAATGTGATGAAGATAATTTAATTAGTGAGATATATAAGATAGAACCAAAAGAAATATTACTTACTCAAACTTTAAAAGATAAATTTTCTAATATAATAGATAAACTTGATATAAGTATATCAATAGTTACTAAGGTAAATGATTCTGAAAAATTTTTAAAAGATTATTTTAATATAGTTTCTTTAGATAGCTACGGTATATTTGGTAAAAAAGCCATGATAGATGCTTGTGCTTGTATACTAGATTATGTTTTAGCTATGCAGTTTAATAATGAATTAACTATTAGAAAAATTGAGGTTATAAATAAATCAAAATTTGTTGAAATATCTTCATCTACATTAAGAAATTTAGAAGTTATTAAAAATCAAAGAGATAAAGCAACATATGGTTCACTTTTATGGGTGCTTGATAAATGTAAATCATCAACAGGATCAAGAAAATTAAAACAATTATTACAAAGCCCTTTACTTGATTTAGAAGAAATAAATAAAAGATATGATGATATAGAATATTTATGTAAAGAAATAATAAAAAGAGAAGAAATTAGAAATTTACTTGATAATGTATATGATATAGAAAGACTTTTAGGAAAAGTAATATTTTCAAATGAGAATGGTAAAGATATTAATGCTTTAAAGAATACAATTTATTCTAGTTTTAAGATAAAAGATTTATGGCCTGAAAAATTTGAAAATATTGACTTTAATATATTAAAAGATATATACACTAAAATAGATAGTATTTTGCTTGAAGAGGCTCCATTTTCAGTAAGAGAGGGTAACATGATTAAAAGTGGAGTTAATTCAGAATTAGATGAATTAAGAGACATTATGAATAATGGAACTAATATTTTACTTGAAATAGAAGCAAGAGAAAGAGAAAAGACAGGAATTAAAAATTTAAAAATTAAGTATAATAATATTTTTGGATATTTTATTGAAATATCTAAATCTAATTTAAATATGGTTCCTGAAACATATACTAGAAAACAAACGTTATCTAATGCAGAAAGATATATAACACAAGAAATTAAAAGTTATGAAGATAAAATAATTAATTCAAAGGCTAAGATTACTGAACTTGAATATAGTATTTTTAAAAATTTAAGTTCATATATTAAAGGTTTTAAAAACATATTTATTGAGCTTTCTAATACTTTAGCATATATAGATATATTAATTTCTTTTGCAATTACAGCACTTGAGAATAATTATACAAGACCTAACTTTAATGAGGGATATTTTGAAATTAAAAATGCAAGACATCCTGTTGTTGAAAAATTAATAGGAGATAATACTTTTATAGCTAATAATGTTTATTTTGATGATAAAGATAGATTTATTATACTTACAGGACCTAACATGTCAGGTAAATCAACTTATATGAAACAAATAGCTTTAATAAGTATCATGGCTCAAATAGGATCATTTGTACCTGCAAGTAATGCTAATTTAAATATTGTAGATAAAATTCTTACAAGAATAGGTGCAAGTGATGACATTTTATCTGGGCAATCAACATTTATGGTTGAAATGAGTGAGGTTGCAAGTATAATTAATTCAGCAACAACAAATTCCTTAATCATACTTGATGAAGTGGGTAGGGGAACATCAACTTATGATGGACTTGCTATTGCAAGTTCTATATCTAAATATATAGTTGAAAATATTAATGCAAAAGCTATATTTGCTACACATTATCATGAATTAACTGAACTTGAAAATGAATATGAAACTATTAAGAATTATAGGATAGAAGTAGAAGAAAAAAATGGTAAAGTAAACTTTTTAAGAACTATAGTTAAAGGTGGAGCAGATAGATCTTATGGTATTGAAGTTGCAAAACTTGCTGGATTACCTAAATCTATTATTAGAGAATCAACAAAATTACTTAAATCATTTGAAGTTGAAAAGAAAAATGGTCAGATATCTTTATTTGAAAATTTTGAATATGAAAATTATGATAAGATAGAAAAACTTGAAGAAACTATAGATAATTTAAATGAGAAATTAGATAAATTAAGAAATGTAGATGTTAATAATATGACACCACTTAATGCTTTAAACTTACTTATGCAGATAAAAGAAGAAATCTAATAGGAGGTTATTATGAATAGAAAAGATGATCACTTAAAATTTGCATTAGATAGTGTTAGTAATAAAAATGGTTTTGATGATTATATGTTGGAATATATATCCATTCCTTTATTTGGATTAAATGAGATAGATATTAGTACAAAAATAAGGACAGTAGAATTTGAATACCCATTTTTTATTAATGCCATTACAGGTGGAAGTGAAAAGGGGGATAAGATAAATAAGGATTTAGAATATGTATCTGAAAAAACTGGAATTTTTCTTTTTCCAGGCTCATACTCTCCTTTTTTAAATAAGGAAAAAATAGATTATCCTAAGAATAAAGGGGTAAATTTAGGTATAGATAAACCTGTTAGTTCACATTTAGAAGCAATATCTAAAACTAATGCAAAATTTTTACAAGTTCATGTAAACCTTATACAAGAAATTGTTATGCCAGAGGGGGATAGAAATTTTGAAACTTGGGAAAGTAACTTAAAAGATATACTTTCTTTGGTAAAAATACCTGTTATTTTAAAAGAAACAGGCTTTGGTATGGGTAAGGCTACCTTTATTAAAGCAAAAGAGCTAGGAGTTAAAATATTAGATATTAGTGGTAAGGGTGGAACTGATTTTTCTAAGATAGAAAATATGAGAAGATATAAAGCTAAAAGATATTATGAAGAAATAGGATATTACACTACTGAAAGCCTTGAAATAGCTAAAGAATTTAAAGATGATTTTGAAATAATTGCTAGTGGTGGAATAAGAAATCCATTAGATATTGTAAAAGCTTTATCTTTAGGAGCAAAAGCTGTAGGAATTTCAGGAGCTTTTTTAAGGATATTAGAAACTGAGGGTAAAGAAGCTTTGGTTAATACAATAAACACTTGGAAAGAAGATATTAAGAATATGATGCTTTTAACAGGTTCAAGGAATATAGAGGAATTAAGGGGTAAGATAAGAAAAAATCGTTAAAAATATGATAAGGGGGGTATTTTATTAAAAAAGAGAATCTCTATAATTTTAGAAATTCTCCATTTTTTATTTTTTAATAGATAATTTAATGTATTCTTTATTTTCTAAATAATCTTTAAGAGATTTATATTGTCTTTTTTCTTCATTTTTTTTATAAGCTATTATATATATGGGATTAGTTAATGAACCGTAAAATAGAAGTTTATCTCCTTTTTTTGCATGTTCTTTTACATTAAAAATTAGCATATGATTTTTATCATATTCTGCAATAATTCTTTCTTTTCCATTTTCTGTAATTATTAAATTACCAGTAGGTTTTTCATTAATAAAATTAGTTGTAATAAATTTTTTATCATCTATATATTGAATCATTTTGATAAGTTTTCCCTTAGAATATATTAAAGTTTCATTTTTTCTATTAATTTCTCCATCTAATATATCATTTTTATATTCTCTAGTTTCAGAAAAATTATCTGATTTGTATGTTGCTTTTCCCTCTCTTTTACCATTTTTAAATGTAATTTCTTTTGTATTATCAGGGAAAGTAAGTCTAACAGTTCCAGTTATTTCATTATTAATGTATGGATATTCTATAATTACTCCGTCAATTTCAATTTTTACATTTCCATTTTTTAAGTTATTAACTTTTTCTACTTTATTTTCTTCTAAGTAAATGTATATATTCTCTAAAAATTTTTCTTCTGATGGAGTTATATTTTTTATATCAAAAAGATATTCATAATATGATGTTTCTCCATTAGCTTTGACATATTTTATATCACCTAAAGTTATACCCTCAAATAGAGTTAAATATATCTTATCACCATTATTTTTATTAACTATAACTTGTCCAGTTACTAATTCATTTTCTTGCTTATATTCTATAATTGAATCAGGTGTTTTTAACTTAAAATACCCATTATTATTTACACCCATATATCCACTACGGATTAATTCATCTATGTGTTCAATTTGGTTACCTAAAGCCTTATTTTGAAAATATGTAATTTCTCCTATATATTTACCATTTTTATATATTTTCTCAACACCATTTAATAAACCATTTAAGTAATTACCTTTTAATAATAAGCCATTATTAGGAAGTTCAAAAGTGTATTCCCCGTTTTTTATATTATTAACATATGTACCTTTTTCTATAGAACCATCTTCTAATTTGTCTATAAATTTACCTTGTTTAAATCCATTTACAATTTTTACTTCTTCTTTTGAAAATATTAAAAATTGTAGAAATAGAATTATTACTAATATTTTTTTCATTAATTATTTTCCACCTTAACTAAAATTCCTTTTTCATTTACTCTTAATTCAGTTTCATAAGGTAAATTTAATATTTCTCTTACATTTTTATCTAAATTACATACTATACTTAATTTGTATACACCAAAATTAGAGGGGTCTTTTAAATAGTTTTCATCTTCATCTCCAGCAAAAAATCTCCAACCACTATCATTTTTTCCAAGTTTTTCTTTTTGTCTATAACAATATCCTACATTTTCACCATCAACTGTAATACGATTTGAAATTATACAACCTTGACCTGAATTAACTTTTAAATGTATAAATCCTAGGATAGCTAGTATAAGCCCTAAAATAATTAGTATATATATGAATATTTTTGGAGTGTTAAAAAATAGTAAGGCTAAAACTCCAACAAAAATAGAAATAGATCTATAAAACCATTTATTCATTTATTGCCTCCATAATATTGATAATTTATTATACCATAAAAAACATTTTTTGTTTAATATATTAAAAAGCACTTAATTTTTGAGAAAATATTTTATCCTTTTAAGTGCTTTTTATATTTAGTTATTAATTATCCAATTACCATTTTTATTATTACCAACGTTTTTTATTACTTTTTTACCTTTTAATATTTTTATATCTCTTTGTATTGTACGCATAGATACTGAAAATATTTTTGATAGTTCAAGTGTAGTAATATTTGAATTATGTTTCATTAATTCAATTATCTTATTTTGTCTGTCATTAAGATATATTATGTTCTCATTGGTGTCGTTTATATCTTCATTAGTATCATTTATACCTTTATAATTTAGATTTTTTAAAACAGAAAAGAAAGCAGTTTCCGTTGATCTAAATTCAGGTTTTAATTCTTCTCTATAATTTTCTTCAAACTCATATGATTCTATAATTTTTCTAAGTCCTGAACCACGTCTTTCCATTAAATCCATTCTTGCAAATAAATCTGCAAGAATAGGGTTTCTTCTTGTAGATGAAATATTATATGGATTTATATTTTGTATAAATGTACCATCATACATACCACCAGGAGAATAGATTTCTAATCTATCATCATAAATATCTAAATGAATTTCACTTCCTATTACAGAATAATCTCTATGAATAAGTGCATTTACTATAGCTTCTTGTACTGCTCTTTCAGGATAATCTGGATATTCTATTCTATATAAAGAACCTTTTTTCCACATTTTTTTAGAATTTCTTTTTACAAAATCCATAGATGCCTTTAAAAGATATATGATATTTCCCTCGAATTCTTTATCATCTAAAGCGTCCATTAAACCATTTGCTTTATTAAGTCCATTCCATTTTGTACAAAAAATTCTTGATTGATAAACTTGATAACCATCTGCAAAAAGACTACCAGCTATTGTAAGATTACCATTATTATCTATTAAACCAAATGAAGATAAATCTTTTTCTTCAAAATTTTTTCCTGTTTTTTCTTTATATTCAATTGCTAATTCTTTAAAAGTTACATTTTCTATTTCTTTATCTGATTTTAATGAGTCATAACTTATATGTTGCCCTTTTAAAGACATGTTAAATAAATCCATTCTTGTAGCAGGAATACTTTGATTTCCAACTCTTTTATATGCAGTTCTTGAACCTGAATCTACTACAAAATATGGTGTATTTTTACCTTTATGTACAGTTAATATTATTATTACTTTTCCATCTATATCTTCTATTTCCATGTCAAATTCTGGTATTGAATCTATTTTTGTTTTTATAATCTCACTAATATCTTCAGAATCTTTTTTATAATTTTCAAGTCCTACGATTTCATCATTTTCTTTTACTCCGAATATTAGCTTTCCACCATTACTATTTGAGAAAGCTGATACAGATTTTAACCATGATTTTGGTTTGTTAATTTCTAATTTTTCTTTTTTATCATAGAGATTAGTTTCTCCTAAATAATATTTTAAATTCAAAGTGTATCACCCTCTTTTTTTGGAGTTTATATTAATGATTACTTTAAAAGTATATCATAAATTTATGTAAATACAAATGATAACATATTTACTTTTAATGTTCATAGATTTGTAAAGAAATTCTCATAATCCTCTATTGTAATATTACTTGTTTGAAATAATTTTTTTTCCATTTTTGTTATATATTCAAAATCTAATATTTTAGTTGCTTCTTCTAAATTTATTCTGGATAGAATTTTTTTTGTATAAGGTCTTTTTGAATTTATATTAGTTATTGATAACAAAAAGTTTTTTATAATATCACTATTTAATATAATAGTCGTTATTAATGCTGTTTTCTCATCATTAAAACTTAAAAAATAGCAAGTATCATCTAGCATTATAGGTTTATCTGATTTAATCATTATAAAAATTGCTTCTTTATAAAAACCAGATATTGCTACCTTGTATTTACTAAAAGAATATTCACCTATTCCAAATATTGAAAACTTAGGATTATTTTTATATATACTACTTTTTCTTGAAGATAATTTTTTTTCATAGCTATTTAAATAATCCCATAATTTTGGACTTTCATTTTTAATATATTTTGTTTCCTCACCTATTTTAGATTGTGTTATTATTACATGTTTCCTTGTATCAGTACCATTTTTATACTTCTTTATATCGCTACTTTTTAGTAATGGATAAACCAATTTATCTTCTATATCAACGATTTGATTGAATCCATTCATATATTCTTTATTTTGATTTAATATTAACTCCATTACTTTACTTGAATCATGTTTAACTCCTTGTCTCCATTCAAATGGAGATTTTCCATCTAATTCTTTAATGTAAAAATCATAGTCTGTAACAAAATCTTCATCATTAAAACCCATTTGTGTTTCATATTTGATAACATCTTGTTTTAAAGTATATACTTTGAATTTATTAGTACTGTAATCATAATTTTTACCTTTTTCTATATATAGTAAACAAGCGTCTGTTGAAACATTAAATATCTTTTTAGCGTTGAATTTTAAAATTATACCTTGTTTTATTGAATATTTTTCTTTTTTTAATTCTTTAATAATATTTATAGCAACATTTGTTTTACATAACATTGCTAGACAAAGATTTTTAGAGTTTACTTTTTTTATAGCATCTAATATTATATACTCACAAATATCAAAATTAGATGAACCTGTTATTGCTTCAAGCCCTTTATATTTTTTGAAATTTGTCTTAATAGGTAAATTTTTAAGTTCTCCACTTGTTAGGTTAGAATTTACTGCCCATGGAGGATTTCCAATTATAAGGATATTATCGTCATTAGATATGTCATTATATTTATAATCAAATATATTACTATTAACTAATTTGTAATTTGTTTTTTTAATTTCATTTAATTTTTGTTTTGCTTCATTTAAATAGTTGTTGTTTATATCAATACCTATTATTTCTGTATTTTTAAATTTTTTGATAGAAGTTATTAAAAAATTACCAACACCACAAGTTGGCTCTATAATTTTATTAGGAGAAAATGAAATGTGTTCTTTTACAAAATTAGTTATTATTTCAGCGAAATACATAGGTGTTTGATAATCACCTAATTCTTTTTTAATCTTTCCATACATAATTAGTAATTCCTTTAATTTTATTATCTAGTTGTATTACTCTTCCGTATTGAAGTCTCCATTGCAGAGCGTTTGAAATTGTTAAATATCCTTGTTGTAAATGAGATGATAATATTTCTGTAGCTAAATCATTATATATAGTTTCATCTCCTGGAATATTTTTATCATATAAATATCCTATTATATCTTCCTTGTTTGCTCCATCTTTTTTCATTTCTATTAAACGTTTAGTTATAGTATAATCGGAAGTTTTATCTTTTTCAATAAATGAACAGAATAAAAAATTTAATTTACATGTGTTTTCAATATCAATTTTTTCATAAACAAAGATTAATAAGTTGTATCCTAATCCAAATATCTTTTGTCTTGCACTTCTGAAAGGACAAGAACTTTGAGGTTGTTTTATAGATGTTACTTTTATATCTGTATTTATATTTTCTTCTGGAAAATCAATGCCTTTTGAACTATTTCCCATTTCTAAGTTATATTTTTTATTTAATTCATCTTTAAATAAATGTTCTACATAAGTTCCTACTGCTTTTCCATCAGTAATACCTATTAATAATTTATGGTTTATTTTTGATTGTTTCTCACAAAAATTTTTAGCTTCCTCTTTTAATAATTCAATACTCAATCTATTTTTCATATTTTATCCCCCTTATTTTTTATAGTATACCATAAATAATTATAAAAGTGTAATATAAAAGAGGAGCCGATAAACTCCCCTTTATTGTGTTTAATAATGAATTTTTTCATAAACAAAAATTTATTAGTGAAAAAAGTGATATAATTATCATCTTAAATGTATTTATTATAGAAATAACTGTTGTTCTTGAATTCTCATTTTTTATTAAATTTAAATGTATATATGTATCTAACATAACCCATAATACTGAATACAGCATTATGTATATGTAAAATGTTAGAATAGAATGAAGTGATAAAACTCTAATAAGATATAGTGAGGCATATACTGATATTAAAGCAATAAAAATTACTTTAAAAGAAAATCTTTTAATATTTATGGTTGATGCTAAATAAGTACCTAATGTTCCACAAAAAAATATAATAAATTTATAAAATATTGGTGTACTAAATATGTCATCTAAAATATAGTGAATTTCTTCAGGTAACCAGAAATCAAGAAAATATAGCATACCATTTTTTAATATCTCTTGAATTTGTAAAATGAACGATTAAAAAAAATAATAAAAAGAATAACATTTCTTTTCTAAAGAATGCTTCTTTTAATTGATTTAAAATACTTATAAATCTATCTTTTATTTTTATATTATCATTATTTTCAATCTTTTCTTTTTTGAAAAATATTGTTATTAATACTGAATTTATTATAAAAATGACAGTTATAATTAATAATAATGTATTGTTATTATATTTAATAAATCCTCTATTATCAATTAAATATCCAAGGATAGCTAACAGTACTCCAATTTTAGAAAATACAACATTCACCCTTATATCTTCGCCAGACTTATTTATTTCTTTTACTATCCATGAAGTTAAATTTTCTAGTCTAATTGATTCATAAAAGCCAACTAATATTGCAGATGTTAATAAAAAGATTGTATTAGCTCCATTAAAGGCAATCATTAATACACCTATCATCATTATAATATTTAATCCAAGTAAAGTTATTTTATGTTTAAATATATCAACTATTATACCGGCAGGTATTTTAAATACAAGACTTGAAACCCAAAAAACTACTGAAAACAGTGCCAGTTGCTTATAACCAAAATCAGATTTAGTTGTAAACATAGATGACATTATTAAAAAAATGTTAAGAGAAATACTATATAAAATATTTAATATATAATAAACTCTTATTTTATGCTTAATATTAATTTTAATCACTCCTAAATTTATTTACACTATAAATATTAAATTTAACAAAATCAACGCTTAAAACTTCTATAGTATATTATTCATATATTTTGTACCTTATTTTAAACATTGTAGTTTATTTTAATATAATTTGTCAATAATTTGAATATATAAACAATTAATACATAAATATACTGCATATATTATTTAAAAAATGTAAATAAAAAGACATAAACCTAAGTTTATGTCTAATATTTTTTTGTTTAATAATATTAACGTTTTGAGAATTGAGGGCTTCTTCTTGCTTTCTTCTTCCCGTATTTCTTTCTTTCAACCATACGTGAATCTCTTGTTAAGAATCCAGCTTCTCTTAATCCGGCTTTTAATTCAGCATTATTTTCTACTAATGCTCTTGAAATACCTAATCTTATAGCTCCTGCTTGACCAGTATTTCCTCCACCGTGAACTGTAACATTTACACCAAATTTATTTAATGTATTTGTTAATTCTAATGGTTGTTCAACTATTTTTGCTAAGATTTCTCTTCCTGCAAAAAATTCTCTCATGTCTTTACCATTTATTACTACACCTGTTTGCCCAGGAATTAATCTTACTCTTGCTACTGAAGTTTTTCTTCTACCTGTACCTAAAAATTGTTTACTCACCTAAATACCTCCCTATAATTCCATTTTTGTAGGTTTTTGAGCTTCATTTGAATGAGTTGGTCCTACATTTAATTTTAGTCTGTTAATCATTTGACTACCTAATTTGTTTTTAGGTAACATTCTTTCAACAGCTTTTCTTAATACTTCAGTTGGTTTTTTAGCAAGCATTTCTTCTAAACTTCTAGTTTTTAATCCTCCAGGGAATCCACTGTGTCTGTAGTATTTTTTATCAGTTAATTTTTTACCTGTAACAGCAATTTTTTCTGCATTAATAACTACTACATAATCTCCACCATCTACATATGGTGTGTAACTTACTTTATCTTTTCCAATTAATTTTTTAGCAATTTCTACTGCTAATTTTCCAAGTACTAATCCCTCAGCATCAACTAAGTGCCAATTTCTTACTACTTCTTCTTTTTTTTGCATTTTTGTATCTTTATTCACTTCTAGCCTCCTATATTTTTGTGAATAACGGTTCCTTTGTGGGAAAGGAAATTTTACTATACTAGTATATACTAAAAATGTTGAGTTTGTCAAGCCATTTTTCTTTACTAAAATTTATATCCTAAATTCCAAAA
>NZ_LKKW01000035.1 GCF_001891165.1 Streptobacillus ratti
AGTTATAGGGAGGATAGTAAGTATTATTTAAGGAGAGTATTTAGGAGTATAGAGGAGTTAAAAAGAGGAGTAAAGAAGTATTGTAGTAGATATAATAATATAAGGAGAAAAGTACTAAACTTTAAGAGTCCGAATGAGGTAGTAAGAGAGTATCAAAATAGTTTAACAAATTAATAAAAATGTAAAAAAGGTGACTAAGTGGTTAATTACACACTTATACAGAAACTTTTTAAATATTTTGTTACATATGTTTGACAACTAAACATGAGAGCATTAAAGACTCTCATATTTTTATTGAATAAAATGATTAAAAATAGTATAATACATATAAAAATTGAAAGAGAGGCTAGTTTATGAGATTTTCTAAATCATTTATAAAAACATATAAAGAAGTGCCAAAAGAGGCAGAAACAATATCACATCAATTAATGCTTAGAGCATCTATGATTAGACAATTAACTAGAGGAGTATATACATATTTACCGTTAGGTTTAAAAGTACTAAAGAAGATAGAAAATATAGCAAGAGAAGAATTAAATAAAATTAATGCACAAGAAATATTGATGCCAGTATTACAACCAGCAGATTTATGGCAAGAATCTGGAAGATGGTTTTCATATGGTGCAGAACTTATGAGATTACATGATAGAAACAATAGAGATTTTGTTTTAGGGCCTACACATGAGGAAGTTATAGTAGATTTATTTAGAAATACTATAACATCATATAAGGATTTACCATTAAATATTTATCAAATACAAACAAAATTTAGAGATGAAAGAAGACCTAGATTTGGTCTAATGCGTGGAAGAGAATTCATAATGAAAGATGCTTATAGTTTCCATTTAACTCAAGAATGTTTAGATAGAGAATATAATAATGTTAAAGAAGCATATTGTAGAATATTTGAACGTTGTGGGCTTAACTTTAGAGCAGTAGATGCTGATACTGGAAGTATAGGTGGGTCTGAAAGTCATGAATTTATGGTACTTGCCTCAAGTGGAGAAGATGACATACTTTATTCAGATAAATCAGATTATGCAGCTAATGTTGAAAAAGCAGTTTCTGTTTTAGATTTTGAGGTTGACAACTCAGAAGAACTTTCTAAAGAATTGGTTGCTACACCAGAAATGAAAACTATAGAAGAAGTTTCAAATTTTCTTGATATAAATACTAAGAAAACTATTAAATCTGTTTTGTTTAAAGAAGAGCAAGAAGATAAAACTTTTGCATATTATGTAGCATTAATTAGAGGAGATTTAGAAATAAATGATGTAAAAGTTAAAAATATATTTGGTGCAAAAGTAGATCTTGAAATGATGAATGAAAAAGATTTAGAAAACTTAGGATTTGCAGGTGGATATTTTTCTCCATTAAAGGAAATACCAACACTTTCAAAAGTTAAAGTAGTTATAGATGAATCAGTAAAATATATGAAAAACTTTGTAGGTGGAGCAAATATTGATGGTCATCACTATATTAACTTAAATTTATCAGACTTACATTATGATTTAGTAGGAGATATTAGAAAAGCACAAAAAGGAGATAAAGCCTTAGATGGTGGAGTGTTAGATATTGCTAGAGGAATAGAAGTAGGGCATATATTTAAGTTAGGTAAAAAATATAGCATGGCTATGAATACAAAAGTATTAAATGATAAAGGTGTTGCAGAAAATGTAATTATGGGTTGCTATGGTATAGGTATTTCAAGGGTTGCAGCAGCGACTATTGAACAACATTTTGATGATTTTGGTATAATATGGCCTAAATCAATAGCTCCATATTTAGTAGACTTAATTTTAGTTAATACTAAAGATGAGGTTGCAAAAGAAGTTTCAGAAAAAATATATTCTGAAATGTTATCAAATAATATTGATGTAATTTATGATGATAGAGATGAAAAAGCAGGATTTAAATTTAAAGATGCTGACTTAATAGGGATACCTTTAAAAGTTATAGTAGGAAAAGGTGCTGTTAATGGTTTAGTAGAAGTTAAACATAGAGATGGTTCTTTTGCTGGTGAAATTAAGATAGAAGATTTAATATCATATATTAAAGAATTTGAAAGAAAATAGTTAGGGATGTCTTTGACATCTCTTTTTGATTGTATAAAATATAATAACTTTTAATCCTTTTAATTTTATAGGATTTTTGGTATAATAGGGGTGATGATAATTATTTTTGGAGAATAAAAATGGATTTAATTACTAAATTTAATAAACAGGAATTTATAAATGGAATTAAAGCTGCAAATGGTATTGCAATAGCTTTTATACCATTTGGTTTTGCACTTGGATTGATTTCTAATACATATAATGTTAATTCTATAGTGTCAGCTACAATGACTTTCATTATTTATTCAGGTGCTTCACAAGTACTTTTATACAAAATATTTGCAACTGGGAATTTTGACATATTTTCAGCTGTTTTTGCTGCTGCAATGTTAAATTTCAGATATGTTTTAATAAATATTCCCATGTATAAAGCTTTAAGTGGTTATGATAGAAAATCAAAATCTTTGGTAGGTGTCTTATTTACCGATGAAACTGTAGCTTTTTTAGCACTTAAGAAAAATAAGAGTTTGTCATTTGCTATGGGTGTTAATTTATTAGCATATTCTAGCTTTACTTTAAGTTCAGCATTTGGTGTAGTACTTGGAAACTATGTACCTATAATTATTATAAATTCTATGAAATTTGTTCTTTATGGTACATTTTTATCACTTTTGATATCAAGTTTAATTATGGATAAAAATAATTTAAAAATAGTATTAATAACTTTGTCTTTGAAATGTGCATTTATGTATTTGTATCCATGCAATATGATTCCACAAAGTTTACAGATAGTATTAATACTATCATTAACTAGTTTAATATATGCGATAATATCGATAAGGAGGGACATCAAATGAAAATATGGCTAGTTATAATACTTTCGGCTATAATTACTCAACTTTTCAGAATTTCTGGAGAATTTATACCTATACCTAGAACTAAGTTTATGGATAGATTTTTAGAAGCTATCCCTATTTCGGTATTAGTTGTATTATGTTTTCCAGATATTTTTGTTTCTATAGGACATAAATCACATGAAATTATTATATCAATTTTTGCATCTATATTGATAATAATAATGACTATCAAAAATTTCAATTTAGGGAAGATAATGATAGTTACAGTTTTAACTGTGGTTATACTTAATTTGATATTATCAAAAATGTTAGTTTAGGAGAATATATGGAAGAATATGAATTAAGAAAAATTATAGATGATAAAAATAGTGATTTTAATGATATTAAGGAGCATCTTTGACTTAGATAAATTAAAAAAAGAATTAGAAGAAAAAGAAAAACTAACTTTAGAAGATGGGTTTTATAAAGATCAGAATAAATCACAAAATATATTGAAAGAAATTTCATTTTTAAAGGAAAGAATAAAAGACATTTCCAAGCTTATAACATTAAATGAAAATATACAAATATTATTAGAGTTCTATAAGCAAGAAGAAATAACTTTAGATGAATTAGAAACAGAAACCTTAGAATTTATAAATGCTTTAGATAAATTTAAAATAAAATTACTTCTAAATGGTAAATATGATAAAAATTCTGCAATATTAACCATAAATGCAGGAGCAGGTGGAACAGAAAGTTGTGATTGGGTGTCTATGCTATATAGAATGTATGATAGATGGGCTATGAAGAATAAGTTTAAGGTAGAAGTTCTTGATATTTTATCAGGAGATGAGGCTGGGATTAAGAGCATAACTTTATCTATTAAGGGAGATTATGCTTATGGATATTTAGATTGTGAAAAAGGTGTCCATAGACTTGTTAGAATATCTCCATTTGATTCTAATGCTAGAAGACATACATCATTTGCAGCAGTAAATGTAATTCCTGAAATAGAAGATGATGTTGAAGTTAATTTAAAAAAAGAAGATTTAAAGATAGATACATATAGGGCAAGTGGTGCTGGAGGACAGCATGTTAATACGACAGATTCAGCTGTAAGAATTACTCATATGCCAACTGGTATAGTAGTAGTTTGTCAAAATGAGAGATCACAGAGTAAAAATTTAAATTCTGCAATGAAAGTATTAAGAGCCAAGTTATTTGAAATAGAATTAAAAAATAGGGAAAATGAAATAAATAATCTTAAGGGAATTGAATCAAAAATAGAATGGGGTTCACAAATTAGATCTTATGTATTCCAACCATATAAGATGGTAAAAGATCATAGAACCAACTATGAAGAGGGTAATGTAGATAAGGTTATGGACGGAGATATAAATATATTTATAGACGAATATTTAAAGATAAGGTAGGTTGAAAGTAAGATGATGAATTACAAAATTGAAGTTGCAATAACTGAGGAAGAAATTGCAAATAAAGTTGATGAGATTGCAAAAAAAATTAGTAGTGATTTTGAGGGACAAAGTTTACTTTTAGTTGGTCTTTTAAGAGGGTCTGCAGTATTTCTAGCTGATATTGCAAGAAAAATAGACTATAACAAAGTGGATTTAACTTTAGATTTTATGAATGTATCTAGTTATGGAAATTCTATGAAAAGTTCAAGAGAAGTAAGAATATTAAAAGATCTTGATGAAGATGTTAATAATAGACATATTTTGATAATTGAAGATATAGTTGACACTGGAAGAACACTAAGTGAAGTGAAAAAAATGTTACTTATGAGAAATCCTAAATCTTTAAAAATATGTACATTACTTGATAAACCTGAAAGAAGAGAAGTAGAAATAGATGTAGATTATATAGGATTTAAAATACCTGATTTCTTTGTTGTAGGATATGGTATAGATTATGCACAAAAACATAGAACTCTTCCATTTATTGGAAAAGTAGTGGAAATCAAATAGGAAAGAGGTAATAAAATATGAAAAAATATAATACTTATGTTGTAGTAGGAACTCAATGGGGAGATGAGGGTAAAGGTAAAATTATAGATGTATTATCTCCAGATGCTGATTATGTTGTTAGATATCAAGGTGGAAATAATGCAGGACACACAGTTATAGTTGGTGAAGAAAAATTCATATTACATTTACTTCCATCAGGTGTAATTAATAATAAAGGGAAATGTATTATAGGGTCAGGAGTAGTTGTAGATATAGATGTATTACTTGATGAAATATCAAAACTTGAAAGTAGAGGTAAAGACTTAAGTAACCTATATGTTGATGAAAGAACACATATTATTATGCCTTATCATGTTTCTATAGATAAAGCAAAAGAAGAAGCGTTGGGAGAAAATAAGATAGGAACTACTCAAAGAGGTATAGGACCATGCTATAATGATAAAATCTCAAGAAATGGAATTAGAATGGGAGATTTACTTGACTTTGATAGATTTAAAGATAAACTTGAATGGAATATTAAAGAAAAAAATGATGTTTTAGAAAAATATGGTTATCCGACTTTCTCATTTGAGGAACTATTAGAAAAATATAAGATACTTGCAGAAAAAATGAAAAATAGAATAATAGATTCAGTTTTTGAAATTAACCAAGCAGTAATAGAGGGTAAAAAAGTTTTATTTGAAGGGGCTCAAGCTTTAATGTTAGATATAGATTATGGAACATATCCATATGTAACTACATCATCTCCAACATCAGGTGGAGCATGCGTGGGTAGTGGAGTTTCTCCAAATAAGATAAATAGAGTATTAGGTGTTATGAAAGCATATACTACTCGTGTTGGAGAGGGACCTTTCCCTACAGAATTAAATAATGAAATTGGAGAAAATTTAAGGGCAGTAGGACATGAATTTGGAGCAACTACAGGTAGACCAAGAAGATGTGGTTGGTTAGATTTAGTAGTAGGTAAATATGCCACTCTTATAAATGGATTAACAGATATAGTTTTAACTAAACTTGATGTATTAACTGGAATTGAAACAATTAAAGTTGCTATAGCTTATGATATTAATGGAAAAGTACATCAAACATATCCTGGAAATTTAAGAAAATCTCAAGAGGTAGAAATAATATATAAAGAGTTTCCAGGGTGGACTGAAGATATTACAAAAATTAAAAACTATGAAGAATTACCAGAAAATTGTAAGAGATATGTTGAATTTATTGAAAGTTATTTAGAAACACCTATAAGTTTAATATCTGTTGGACCAAGCAGAGAGCAAAATATTTATAGAGGAGAATTTTAATGAATAAATACGTTAATCCTTTGTGTGAAAGATATGCTAGTGAAGAAATGCAGTATATATTTTCTCCAGATTTTAAATTTTCAACTTGGAGAAAATTATGGGTAAATCTTGCAAAAGCAGAAAAAGAATTAGGACTTGATTTTATAACAGATGATATGATAAAAGAAATGGAAGATAATATATATAATATTGATTATGAATTAGCTGCAAAATATGAAAAAGATTTAAGACATGATGTAATGGCTCATGTTCATACTTTTGGAGATTTAGTTCCTAATGCAAGAAAGATTATACATCTAGGTGCAACTAGTGCCTATGTTGGAGATAATACTGATATTATACAAATAAAAGAGGGATTGCTTCTTGTTAGAAAAAAACTTGTATCTGTTATAGAAAGAATGTCTAAATTTGCCCAAAAGTATAAGGGATTACCAACTTTAGGATTTACACATTTTCAAGCAGCTCAACTTACAACAGTAGGTAAAAGAGCATCGCTTTGGATACAATCTTTACTTTATGATTTAGAAGAATTAGAATTTAGACTAGATAATTTAAAATTTAGAGGAGCTAAAGGTACTACTGGTACACAAGCAAGTTTTAAAGAACTATTTAATGACTATAATAAAGTAAAAAAATTAGATGAATTAGTTACAGAAAAAGCTGGATTTAAAGTTAAACAAACTTTATCTTCACAAACTTATGATAGAAAACAAGATTCACAAATCTTACAATTACTATCAAATATTGCACAAAGCGTACATAAAATTACTAATGATTTTAGAATGTTACAACATTTAAAAGAAATAGAAGAACCATTTGGTAAAAAACAAATAGGTTCATCTGCCATGGCATATAAGAGAAATCCTATGAGAAGTGAAAGAGTTTCATCTCTTGCTAAATTTGTTATAGCCAATGGTCATAATGGAGAACTTGTTGCTGCCACACAATGGTTTGAAAGAACTTTAGATGATTCAGCAGATAAAAGATTATCTGTTCCACAAAGTTTTTTAGCTATAGATGGTATATTAATATTACTTTTAAATATTTTTGAAAATACAGTAGTATATGAAAAAATAATAAAGAGAAATGTAGATAAGGAATTACCTTTTATGGCAACTGAGAATATAATAATGAAAGCTGTTGAAAATGGAATGGATAGACAAGATGTCCATGAGATTATAAGGGAATTATCTATGGAAGCTGCAAAAAATGTTAAATTAGAGGGACTTGATAATAATCTAATAGAATTAATTAAAAAAGAGGGAAGATTAGATATTATTAAAGATGAAATAGATAATATATTAGAAGCAGAAAAATTTATTGGATATTCAAAAGAACAGGTTGAAGAATTTTTAAGTAATGATATTAACCCTATATTAGAAAAATATAGGGAAGAAATTATAAAAACAGGTACGGAGATAGATAAATAATGAAAAAAGGATATACTATACTTACGGTTAATGAAGATAATTTGGGTATTAGTAATATTAGAATAACAGAAATAGCATTACTTAGATCAAAGGTAAATGAAGTAATAATAAACTATGATATTTTAAATATAGAAAATGTATTTGATGACTTGTTAAAAATAAGAAGAGTATTGGAAAAAGTTTCCGATACTCTTTATGTTAAATTTAATATTAATACATGTGATAAAGATAAATTTAATACAGATGAAGTTATTAATTTTACAATAAAACTTATTAAAGATACTAACCCATACTTATCATCAATTTTATCAAACTATAAATATACTCAAGTAAATGATAATATTAAAATAAATTTAGAAACTATAATGAATATAGGTAAAAATACAGAAAAAAATATATCTAAAAAAATAGAAAAAATAATGAATGAAACTTTTTCTCAAAATTTAAACTTTGAGATATTTTTTAATGTAGATACAAATCAAAATTCAATTGATATTGAAAAACAAGAAGAAATATTAGAATATGAAATTCCAATTTCATATAAACCTAAAGAAGTAAAAAAACCTGGTATAGTTAATAATAAAAAGTATAATAATTCTAAACTTAAATTAAGTAAATTAAGTGCTATTGAAGATTTAATGGTTGGTCAAGAAATAGCTTTAAGAGGAGAGATATTCTATTTTGATTTAATAGAAACTAGAAGTGGTAAATTAAAAATAGTTATATATATCACAGATTATGAAAATTCAGTAGCATGTACTAAATTTGTGAATGATAAGGAAGAAATTAAATTTAAAATTGGAGATACAGTTGAATTGTCAGGTAAATATGAAAAATACTTTGATGATTATTCAATAATAATAAAAGATATAAAAGTTGTAGAAAGCGATGTTATAAAAAGAGAAGATAGGGCAGAAGAAAAAAGAATAGAACTTGCAGCACATACTAATATGAGTGATATGTTATCTACTATAGAACCTAAATCAGGTAAAAATGGTTCCTTAGTTAATAGGGCAAGAGAATTTGGTCATAAGGCAGTAGCTGTTACAGATTATGGAGTAGTACATGCTTTCCCATTTGTTGCTATGGGAGTTAAAGAAGATGAAGAATTTAAAGTAATATATGGTATGGAAGCATATATGGTAGATGATAGTGCTCCATTAATAGTTAAGGCTAAAGATGTATTTATAGAAGAGGAAGAATTTGTAGTATTTGATATAGAGACTACAGGTTTTTCTCCTATCAATGATAAAATAATAGAAATAGGTGCAGTTAAGATAAAAAATGGTAAGGTATTAGATAAATTTTCTGAATTTATAAATCCTGAAATGATAATACCTAAAAAGATTATAGAACTTACAGGTATTAATGATAATATGGTTAAAGATAGTGATATTATCGATAAAGTAATGCCAAGATTTTTAGAATTTGTTAAAGACAGTACATTAGTAGCTCATAACGCAAAATTTGACGTTGGGTTTATTTCTAAAAAATGTGAAGAATTAAATTTAAAAACTAATTTTTCATATATAGATACATTAGAATGGTCTAAAATATTAGTAGATGATGTAAAAAGATTTAATTTAGATGCACTTACTAAAAGATTTAATATTAAATTAGATAATCACCATAGAGCGGTAGATGATGCTGATGCAACGGCAGAATTATTTAAAAAACTTTTATCTTTAGTGTCTTCAAAAGGGGTAGAAAAATTAACTGATGTTAGTGAAAAATTAGAAAAAAAACCTAAAATTGCTGATACAGAAAATATAACAATATTGGTAAAAAATCTTGCTGGATTAAAAAGGCTATATGAATTAGTTTCTATTTCACATTTAAAATATTATGGAGATAAAAAACCAAGAATACTTAAAACAGATATTGAAAAAGATAGGGAAAACTTTTTAATTTCTTCAAGTCCAATATATTCTGGAAGATTTAATAAGGGAAAACTTGTTAGCCTATATGTTAGAGGAATTTCAAGAGAAGAAATTATGGAAGAATTAGATTTTTATGATTATGTACAAGTTTATCCAAAATGTATATATAATGATGCGATAGAGTCAGAAGAAATTTCTAATTATGAATTTATAGAACAAATGAATAGAGATTTTGTTGATATGGCTAAAGATAAAGGTAAATTAGCTGTGGCAACAGGAAATGTATATTATTTAGATGATAAGGATAAAAAATCTAAGGCAGCCTTACTTTTAGGTTCTGATAGAGCATTTAGAACTTATCAGATAGATACAGGTAATTATTATAGAACAACTGAAGAAATGCTTGATGAGTTTAGCTATTTAAATAAAGAAGATATTAAAGATGTTGTTATATACAATACTCATAAAATTAATGACCAAATTGAAAAAATTAAACCTATACCTGATGGTGATTATAAGCCGGTTATGGAGGGTGCTGAAGATGAAGTTAGAAATATGACATATAATAAGGCATATGAACTATATGGTAATCCACTTCCTGAAGCAGTAGAATCAAGAGTAAAAAGAGAACTTGATTCAATAATAGGTAATGGATTTGCTGTACTTTATCTAATAGCACAAAAATTAGTTAAAAAATCAGTTGATAATGGATATTTAGTTGGTTCAAGAGGTTCGGTTGGGTCATCAATTGTAGCATATTTTATGGGAATAACAGAAGTTAATGCTCTTTATCCACATTATAGATGTGAAAAATGTAAATATTTTGAAATGAAAGATTTTGAAGGTTCAGGTGTGGATTTAGAAGAAAAAAATTGTCCAAAATGTAATTCTAAGTTAGTAAGAGATGGACATTCTATACCATTTGAAGTATTTATGGGATTTAAGGGAGATAAAACACCGGATATAGATCTTAATTTTTCTGGAGAATATCAAGGAGAAATACATAAATATACTAAAGAATTATTTGGAGATGATTATGTATTTAGAGCAGGGACAATATCAGGTCTTGCTGAAAAAAATGCCTATACTACTGCTAAAAAATATTTTGAAGAAAGTATAAAAAAGGATTTTGAAAAAGAAATATATAATAAATATAATACGAGTCTTAAAAAATTAGATTCAATTACTAGAGCTAGTGAAGAGAAAAAAATAGAAGAAAGAATTAATGATTATTGTAATAGAAATAAAGCTGAAATATATAGGGTTGCAACTAAATGTACTGGAGCTAGAAAAACTACAGGACAACATCCTGGAGGAATGATAGTAGTTCCAGACTATAAGTCTATATATGATTTCACTCCTGTACAATATCCAGCTAATGATGAAAGTTCTGGTTCAATAACTACACATTTTGATTATCACGTTATGGATCAACAATTGGTTAAATTAGATATATTGGGTCATGATGACCCTACAACATTAAGAATGTTACAAGATTTAACTAATGTTGATATATATAACATACCATTAACAGATACTAAGGTAATTAGTATATTTAATTCTACTGAGGCACTAGGAGTTAGTGAAGAACAAATAGGTTCTAAAATGGGAACTAATGGTATACCTGAATTTGGTACAGATTTTGTTAAGAAAATGTTAGAAGATACTTTACCTACAACTTTTGCAGAGCTTGTAAGAATATCAGGTCTTTCACATGGTACAGATGTTTGGTTAAATAATGCTCAAGAATATGTAAGAAATGGTGTTGCTACATTAAGTGAAGTTATAACCGTTAGAGATGACATTATGAATAGATTAATAGATAAGGGTATGGATAAATCAGAAGCATTTAATATTATGGAGTTTGTTCGTAAGGGTCAACCATCTAAGAATAAAGAAAAATGGGAACAGTACAAGAAAATGATGAAAGAAAGTAATATAGATGAGTGGTATATAGAATCATGTGAGAAGATAAAATATATGTTCCCTAAGGGACATGCTGTTGCATATGTTATGATGGCAGTTAGAATAGCCTACTTTAAAGTATTTTATCCACTTGAATTTTACACTGCATTTTTAAATAGAAAATACGATGATTTCTCATTTAAAGAAATGTATGGAACTATAGATGAAGTTAAAATGAATTTACAGAAGAGAAAAGAATTAGAAACAAGAGATTTAAAGGTTTTAGATAAAAAACAAATAATACTTTTTGAAATATTGATAGAAATGTATTATAGAGGGATAGAATTATTGCCTATAGATATATATAAATCAGATTCAATGAAATTTACTATAGAAAATGGAAAAATTAGAATACCTTTAATAGCCATGGATCAACTTGGAGAAGTTGTAGCAAAAACTATAGCAGAAGAAAGAGAAATAAAAGAATTTACATCTATAGAAGACTTGAATAGGAGATGTAAAATATCAAAAACTGTACTTGAGATGTTAAAAAATTTTGGTTGTATAGATAAATCTATACCAGAGTCAAATCAATTAACTCTTTTTTAACATTGACAACATAAGTAAATAAGAGTATAATAATACAAAAAACAAAAAATAAAGGAGGCTTGAATGAAAATACTTATTAATCAAGTTTTAGATGTTTTAAATGAGAATATAAGAAAATCTTATAATTTTGAATTAACTGAATTAGATATCCAAAATGCGACTAAAAAGGAATTTGGAGATTATCAAACTAATTTTGCTATGCAGAAAGCTAAAATGTTAGGTAAAAATCCAAGGGAATTAGCAAATTCTATAGTAGAAAATTTTGATGGAAAAGATGTAATTTCAAAAGTAGAAGTAGCAGGACCAGGATTTATTAATTTCTTTATTAACACTGATTTATTAAATCAAGAAACAGAAAAATTAGGTAAAGAAAATTATGAATATGGTATACCAAATGAAAAGATAGTTGCTATAGATTATTCATCACCAAATATTGCAAAAAGAATGCACGCTGGACACTTGAGAAGTACAATAATAGGAGATGCTTTAAAGAGAATATATAGAGAATTAGGATTTACTGTATATGGAGATAATCATATAGGAGATTGGGGAACTCAATTTGGTAAATTAATAGTTGCATACAATAATTGGTTAGATAAAGAAGCATATGAAGCTAATGCTATTGAAGAATTAGAAAGAATATATGTACTATTTTCTCAAAAAGCTAAAGAAGATCCAACTCTTGAAGAACAAGCAAGAGAAGAATTAAGAAAAGTTCAAGCTGGAGATCCTGTAAACTATGCTTTATGGAAAGAGTTTATTACTTCATCATTAAGAGAATATGATAAAGTATATAAAAGACTTGATATTGAATTTGAATTATTCAATGGAGAATCTTTCTATAATGATATGATGCCAGAAGTTTTAGAAAAACTTAAAGAAAAAAATATAGCTAAACAAGATCAAGGTGCATTAGTAGTATTCTTCCCTAATGATGAATTACCACCTTGTATAGTTCAAAAGAAAGATAATTCATTCCTTTATTCAACATCAGATTTAGCAACTATAGTTTATAGAAAAGAAGAATTAAATGTTGATATCGCTATATATGTAGTTGATGAAAGACAATCTGATCACTTTAAACAAGTATTTAGAATAGCAGAAATGTTAGGTTCTCCATATGACTATAATAAATACCACACTAAATTTGGTATCATGAGATTTGGAGATGGAACAATATTCTCAACTCGTGGTGGAGATGTAATTAGACTTGAAGATATTTTAAACAAGGCTAAAGAAAGAGTACAAGAAATAGTAGATGAAAAAAATCCAGATTTATCTCAAGAAGAAAGAGAATATATCGCTGAAACAGTAGGGGTAGGGGCTATAAAATACTTTGATTTAAGTCAAAATAGAGCTTCAGGAATTACATTTACTTGGGATAAGGTATTAAGCTTTGAAGGAAATACTGGACCATACTTACAATATTCATATGTAAGAATTATGTCTATATTAAGAAAAGCTAAAGAATTAGGTATAGAATTTGAAGGAAGTAAATTCTTAGTAGAGGGAAGCGAACTTTCAGATAGAAACTTAACTGTTTCATTACATAAACTTCCTACAGCAGTAATTAAAGCTTATGAATCAAATAGACCAAATTTAATAGCTGAATATATTTATTCTTTAACTAAAGAATTTAATTCTTTCTATAATGCACACCAAGTTATAGATAAAGATAATTTAGAATTAACTAAGGCAAGACTTGCATTATGTGAAAAGACTTCAGTAGTTATTAAAAAAGCATTGAGCTTATTAGGAATTAGAACAGTAGATAAAATGTAGTAATATGGAACTATTCTTAAATGAAAAGTTCAAAAATTAGGAAAGCCTACTTTAAAAAGTAGGTTTTTCTTTTATTAATTCTATAGGAAATTAAAAAAATATCCAAGATAAAAAAATAAAAGA
>NZ_LKKW01000036.1 GCF_001891165.1 Streptobacillus ratti
TTTTCTCCACATCTTAAATGGAATAATTTAAAATTAAAAGAGTATTTAGAAAATAAGTTTAATTTACCAGTTATAGTTGATAATGATGTAAGGTCTATGTTAAAAGCAGAAATATATAGAACTAGAAAACTTTCAAATGTTATGTATATATACATTAAAGATGGAATAGGTTCATCAATAATGATAAATGATAAAATATTTGAGGGTGTTAATTTCTGTACTGGAGAAATAGGACATTTTGTTGTAAATCCTACATCTAATATTAAATGTCAATGTGGGAAATTTGGTTGTCTTGAAACTGAATATTCTTCTAAAATGATAAGAAATAAAGTTATTTGGGAATTTGAAAGACAAGGTATAGAACTTGAAAATGAGTATATTACATACAAAGATATATTTGAAAAAGCATCAAATGGAGAAGAACCATATAAATCTATAGTAAAAGAAGCTAGTATTAAAATTGGAAGTACAGTAGGAAATATTTTAAATGTTTTAGACATAGGAAATATAATTATAGCGGGAGATATTCTCCATGCAAAAAATGTATTTTTAAAGAATTTTGAAAAAGGTATAGATTTAATGAGAACTCCTAGTTTTGAAAGTATAGTTAATATTTATACAACAGAATTTGGCGATGATATTGAAAAGTATGGCTCTCTTTTTTTGGTAATTATGAACCTATTTTCAGGACAGAAAATATTTACACTTTAAACTATAAATATAGTGATTAATAAAAAAATTATTTAGAGGTGAGAAAAATGAAAAGATTACTTACAATGATATTAGTACTATTAACTTTTGTACTTTCTTGTGGTAGTAAAAAAGCTGAATCTACTGATGGAGGCAAAAAAATTACTTTAGGAGTTACGTATTACAAATTTGATGACAACTTTTTAGCGGGTATGAGAAATGATATGATAGCTATAGCTAAAGACAAATATCCAAACATAGAATTATTAAATAATGATTCTCAAAATTCTCAATCTGTTTTAAATGATCAAATAGATGTATTAATAAACAAAGGTGTAGATGTTTTAGTAATTAACTTAGTTGATCCAACAGCAGGACAAGCAGTTATAGATAAAGCTAAATCTGCAAATATACCTATAGTATTATTTAATAAAGATCCAGGTGTTGAAGCTTTAAATTCTTACGATAAAGCTTGGTATGTAGGAACTACACCTAAAGATTCTGGAATCTTACAAGGACAAGTTATTGAAAAAGCTTGGCTTGCTAACCCAGCATATGATTTAAATGGTGATGGAGTAATTCAATATGTTATGTTATTTGGAGAACCTGGACAACCTGATGCTGAGGCAAGAACTAAATATTCTATAGAATATTTAAATGAAAAAGGTTTAAAAACTGAAGAATTACATAAAGATATAGCTAACTGGGATGCAGCTCAAGCTAAAGATAAAATGGACGCTTGGTTATCAGGACCTAATGCTAATAAAATTGAAGTTGTTATAGCTAATAATGATGGAATGGCTTTAGGAGCAGTTGAATCAATAAAAGCAGTTAAAAAAGAATTACCAGTATTTGGTGTTGATGCTATTCAAGAAGCATTAACATTAATTGAAAAAGGTGAAATGGTTGGAACAGTACTTCAAGATGCAACAGGACAAGCAAGAGCTATATTAGAACTTGCAAATAATATTGCAAATGGTAAAGAACCTACAGAAGGAACTGAATGGAAATTAGTGGATAAAGCAGTTAGAGTACCTTATGTTGGTGTAGATAAAGATAACTACAAAGAATTTAAAAAATAAAACATATATAAAAAAGCCACTGTAATGTGGCTTTTTTTAAAAAATGAGGTGGAATGGATGAGTGAAAACTTAAATTTTGAATATGTCTTAGAGATGAACGGAATTTCTAAAGAATTTCCGGGAGTAAAAGCATTAGACAATGTAAATTTAAGAATAAGACCAAATAGTGTTCATGCACTAATGGGAGAAAATGGGGCTGGAAAGTCAACTCTTATGAAATGCTTATTTGGTATATATAAAAAGGATGAGGGTGAAATTAAATTAGAGGGGAAACCTATTAATTTTATAAATTCTAAGGATGCTTTAGAACATGGAGTTTCAATGGTTCATCAAGAATTAAATCAAGTTCTCCAAAGAAATGTTATGGATAATATTTGGCTTGGAAGATATCCAGTTAAATATGGTATGGTTGATGAGAAAAAAATGTATGAAGATACATTGGAAATATTTAAAAATTTAGATATTAATATAAATCCTAAAGCAAAAGTTAGCACTTTAAGTGTTTCACAAATGCAAATGTTAGAAATAGCAAAGGCTGTTTCTTACAATTCTAAAGTTTTAATTTTGGATGAACCAACTTCTTCATTAACTGAAAATGAAGTACATCATCTTTTCCGTATAATAAAGAAATTGCAAGGTAGTGGAATAGGAATAGTATATATTTCACATAAAATGGAAGAAATTAAAGAAATATGTGATGAAATAACTATACTTAGAGATGGACAATGGGTAGCTACTGAAAGTGTTAAAGAACTAACTACAGATGAAATCATTAACTTAATGGTTGGAAGAGATTTAAGCAATAGATTTCCAGTTAAAACTAGTAAGCCAGAAGACACAATTATGTCAATTGAGGGACTTACAAATAAGGATTTAAGAGATGTAAGTTTTAATTTACATAAAGGGGAAATATTAGGAATAGCAGGTCTTGTTGGCTCTAAGAGAACTGAGGTAGTTGAAACAATATTTGGGTTACGTGGTAATTATTTAGGGGATATTAAAATTCATGATAAATTGATAAAAATTACTTCACCTAAGGAAGCAACAAAAAATGGTTTAGCACTTGTTACTGAAGAAAGACGTGCTACTGGAATATTTTCAATGTTAGATATTAGATTTAATTCAATAATATCTAATGTTAAGAACTATACTAAATTTGGATTGATAAATAATAAAAAGGTAGAAAAAGATACTAAATGGGTAATTGATTCTATGAAAGTTAAAACACCATCTCAATTTCAAAGTATAGGTAATTTATCAGGAGGGAATCAACAAAAGGTAATTATAGGTAGATGGTTATTAACTAATCCAGAAATATTAATGATGGATGAACCTACACGTGGAATAGATGTTGGAGCTAAATTTGAAATTTATCAATTAATGATAGAACTTGCTGAAAAAGGTAAAGGTATAATCATGATTTCATCTGAAATGCCTGAATTACTTGGAATTACAGATAGAATTGTAGTAATGAGTAATGGTAGAGTAGCTGGAATAGTAAATACGAGAGAAACTTCTCAAGAAGAAATACTTAAATTAACTGCAATGTATTTATAGGAGGATATAATGAACAACGAAGAAATAAAAAAATTAAAATCATTATTTATTAATGGTGGAATTTATTTAGTACTATTACTTTTATTTGTAGTAATAGTAATTAAAGAACCTTCATTTTTAAAATTTAGAAATGTTATTAATATTTTAACTCAGTCTTCAGTTAAAATGATTATAGCTTTAGGAGTAGCTGGTATAATAGTTACACAAGGTACTGATCTTTCAGCTGGTAGACAAATAGGTATAGCAGGGTTAGTAACTGCATCACTTTTACAATCAATAGCTAATCCAAATAAGGTGTATAAGTTTATAGAAGAATATCATGGAATTAAAGGTTTATTCTCATCTTTAGCAAAAGCTTTAGGTTTTGCAGATGAACCAGCCTTTGTAACTATATTCATCACTTTAATTTTAGTTATTCTTATTGGAGCTACAATAGGTCTTATAAACGGAATTTTAGTTTCTAAATTTAATATAGTACCATTTGTTGCAACTATGGGTATGATGATTATAGCTTATGGAGCTAACTCTTTATACTTTGATTATACAGGTTCAACACCAATTGCTGGATTTAGTAGTTCATATTCAAGTATAGTAGGAAATATTGAAATAGGAGAGTTATACATACCAAAATTAATAATTTATGCTTTAATTGCAATATTTGTAATGTGGATTGTATGGAATAAAACAGTATTTGGTAAAAATCTTTTTGCAGTTGGTGGAAATCCAGAAGCTGCTAAAGTATCTGGAGTAAATGTTACTAAAACTTTAATATTAGTATATATAATATCAGGGATAATGTATGCAATAGGTGGATTTTTAGAAGCAGCTCGTATAGGGTCTGCATCAAATAATTTAGGAAATCTTTATGAATTAGATGCAATTGCTGCCTGTGTTGTTGGAGGAGTATCTTTCTCAGGAGGAGTTGGAAAAATTTCTGGAGTAGTAGCAGGGGTTATTATATTTACAATGATTAATTATGGATTAACATATATAGGAGTAAACCCTTATTGGCAATATATTATTAAAGGTTTAATAATAATAGTTGCAGTAGGAATAGATATGTTAAAATACAAAAAGAAAAATTAATATTTGTGGAGGATAATTATGTTAAAAGTTATAGAATACAGATTTAATGAATTATTTGGTAAAAATTATGAAAGTAGATATTTTGCACCTGGTAGAGTAAATTTAATTGGAGAACATACAGACTATAACGGTGGTAATGTGTTTCCTTGTGCTATAGATAGAGGAACTATTGCTCTAGTAGCTAAAAGAGAAGATAGAAAATGTAGATTTTATTCTGAAAATTTCAAAGAAAAAGGTATAATAGAATTTGATATAGATAATTTAGTTAATGAACCAAAGCATAATTGGGTAAATTATCCTAAAGGTATGTTTAAAGCATTTATAAATAAAGGTTTTGATATTAATCATGGATTTGATGTATTAATTTACGGAGATATACCTAATGGAGCTGGACTTTCTTCATCAGCTTCTGTTGAAATGGTTATAGGAATAATGTTAAGAGATGAATTTAAATTTGATATTGATACTATAGATATAGTTAAATTAGGAAAGTTAACAGAAAATGAATTTATAGGTGTAAATTCAGGTATTATGGATCAATTTGCAGTAGCAATGGGTAAAAAAGACAAGGCTATTTTACTTGATTGTAATACTTTAATTTATGAATATGTTCCTGTAATGCTTGAAAATGAATATATAATAATATCAAATACTAATAAAAGACGTGGACTTGCTGATTCAAAATACAATGAAAGACGTGCAGAGTGTGAAAAAGCTTTAGAAGAATTACAAACTAAATTAGATATTAAAGCTTTAGGAGAATTATCTATAGATGAATTTGAGGCAAATAAAGATTTAATTAAATGTGAAGTAAGACAAAAAAGAGCAAAACATGCAGTGTATGAAAATCAAAGAACATTAATGGCTAAAGAGGCATTGACTAAAGGAGATTTAACAACTTTTGGTAGATTAATGAATGAATCACACATTTCTTTAAGAGATGATTATGAAGTTACAGGAATTGAGCTTGATTCATTAGTTGAAGCTTCTTGGGAAGAAGATGGAGTTATAGGGTCAAGAATGACAGGTGCTGGTTTTGGAGGATGCACTGTAAGTATAGTAAAAAAAGTTAATGTTGATGAATTTATAGAAAATGTAGGTAGAAAATATTTTGAAAAAACAGGACTTAAAGCAGATTTCTATATAGCAAATGTAAGTGAGGGTGCAAGAAGTTTATGATAAATTATTCTCAAAATATATTGGGTAAAATAGGAGATACAGAAGTAATAGAATATATACTTAAAAATTCTAAAGGATTTGAAGTTCATATTTTAAATCTTGGAGGAATAATTACTAAAATTCTTGTAGAAGATAAAGACGGAGTATTTAGAAATGTAGTTTTAGGATATGATTTTTTTGAAAAATATTTAAATGACCCTAGTTATGCTGGGGCTATAATTGGACCAACATCAGGTAGAATAGAAAATGGTAAATACACTATAGATAATATAGAATATGTATTAGAAATAAATAGTGGAGAACATGCAAATCATGGTGGAGCTAACAGCTTAACATCAAAAATTTTTAATGTTAAACCTGTAGTTTTTAATGAATATAAAGGGATAGAACTTGAATATTTTTGGAAACATCTTGATGGTAATCATCATGGAAATATGGTATTCTATATTAGATACATGATAAATGAAAAATCAGAACTATTAGTTGAATTACATGCTGAAAGTGATAGAAATTCATATATTAATTTAACTAATCACTCTTATTTTAATCTTTCAGGAGATTTAAGGGTTAATGGAGATGAGCAATTATTAAAAATAAATGCAAATGAATTTTGCCCAGTTAAAGAAAATATGATACCTACTGGAGAAAAATTAAAAGTGGATAATACTTGTTTTGATTTAAGAGAATATATGAAAATTAAAGATGGAATTAATATTTCACATTCACAATTTGATATAACTCGTGCATATGATCATGCTTTTGTATTAGATAAGAGTAAGGAAATAGCTTTATCACTTTATTCTGAATATTCAGGTATAAAATTAAATGTGGAAACTAGTCAAAATTGTATGGTAGTATATACTGGCAATTTTTTAGATGATGTTAAAGCTTTTGGTGATTTAAAAGAGAATACAAGATATTTAGGGGTTGCATTAGAAGCTCAAAATTATCAAAATGGAATTAATATTGAAAATTTTGATTCTAAGTTGACAAAACCAACTATGCCATATTTTGAAAAAATTAAATATATATTTGAAACTGTAAAATAGTCATTTATAAACAGAGAAAATTTATTTTTCTCTTGTTTTTTATACTAACTTGAGATAATGTAGGAGGACATTTTGATGAAAAATGTATTAGTTATAGGTGGAGCAGGGTATATTGGTTCACATACAGTAAAATTACTTAAACAAAATGGATATAATGTGATAATTTATGATAACTTATCTAAAGGTCATAAAGAAGTTGCAGATATTTTAGATGTAAAGTTAATTCTTGGAGATTTAGGAGATAGAGCTAAATTAAAAGAGGTATTTGAAACTGAAAAAATTGATGTAGTTATGCACTTTGCAGCATTTATTGAAGTAGGAGAATCAGTAACTAATCCAGGAAAATATTATGAAAATAATGTAGGGAAAGTAATAAATCTTTTAAATCAAATGGTAGAGTCTAATATTAAAAAATTTGTATTTAGTTCAACGGCAGCTACATTTGGAGAACCACAAGCTGAAAAAATAAGTGAAACACATCCACAAAACCCTATAAATCCTTATGGAAGCTCTAAGAGAATGGTAGAAATTATTCTTAAAGATTTTGAAAAAGCATATGGGTTAAAATCAGTAATTTTAAGATACTTTAATGCTGCTGGAGCAGATATGAATGGTTTAATTGGAGAATCACACTTGCCAGAAACTCACTTAATACCTGTAATTTTAGAAACAGCAGTAGGAAAAAGAGATTGTATTAAAATATTTGGTTCAGATTATGAAACGGAAGATGGGACTTGCATAAGAGATTATATACATGTGTATGATTTAGCAAAGGCTCACATAATGGGAATGGAAAAAATGTTTGACGAAAACATCTCTTTAGAATATAATCTAGGAAATGGAAAAGGATTTTCAGTAAGATCAATAATAGATACAGTAAAAAAAGTTACAAAAAGAGAATTTAATGTAGTTGAAGCTGATAGACGTCAAGGAGATCCTGCCGTTTTAATTGCAGATCCAACTAAACTAATGACAGAGTTAAAATGGGTGTCTGAATATAGTTTAGATGATATTATTTATTCTGCATGGCTTTGGGAACAAAATAGAAAATACTAGGAGAAGATATGAATATATGTAAAGAAATTGAGAAAATTATTCTTTTTGGACTTACAAATCAAATGATAGAACCTATAGATGAGATTTTAGTGAGAAATAGGGTTTTAGAAATATTAGATATTGAAGATTATACAGAATTTAGTATAGAAGAAAGAGAAAAATTATTAAAAGAAATAGAAAAAATAGAATATCCAACAGAAATATTAGATAATATTACTAAATGGGCTGGAGAAAATGGAAGATTAAAGGAAGATATTTTAGTTTTCCATGATTTATTGAATTCTAAAATTATGGGACAAATCTTACCAAGGACATCTGTTATTACAAATGAATTTTGGAATAGATATAGAGAAGATAAAAATTCTGCTACAGAATATTTCTATAATCTATCTAAAAAAAGTAATTATGTTAGAACAGATAGAATTTCAAAGAATGTAAGCTATAATTTTGATAGTAAATATGGACCTTTAGAAATTACAATTAATTTATCTAAACCTGAAAAAGATCCAAAAGAAATAGCACTTGCAAGAAATTTATCAATGTCTTCATATCCTAAATCTTTATTATGTAAAGAAAATGAGGGATATATGGGAAGAATTAATCACCCTGGAAGACAAAATCATAGAATATTAAAGCTAAATCTAACAAATGAAGATTGGTTTTTCCAATATTCACCATATATATATTACAACGAACATTCTATAGTGTTTTCAGGTGATGTAAGACCTATGAAAATAGATAAATCTACATTTACTAGACTTATTGAATTTGTAGAAATGTTCCCACACTATTTTATAGGTTCTAATGCCGATTTACCTATAGTTGGTGGTTCTATACTTTCTCATGATCATTTTCAAGCAGGTAAACATAAATTTGCAATGGAAATGGCAGAAATTTCAAGTAAGGTAATTTTTGAAGAATATAGAGAAATAGAAGCTGGTATAGTTAAGTGGCCTCTTTCAGTACTTAGATTAAGTTCTAAAAAAGAAGATAAGGAAAAATTGATTGATTTAGCAGATAAAGTTTTACAAGAATGGATTAATTATAGTGATTATGAAAACGATATATTTTCACATACTAATGGAATAAGACATAATACTATAACTCCTATTGCAAGAATAAAAAATGATAGGATAGAATTAGATTTAGTTTTAAGAAATAATAAAACTACAGAGGAATTTCCTTTAGGAATATTCCATCCACATGAAGAACATCATTCAATAAAAAAAGAAAATATAGGACTAATTGAAGTGATGGGTCTTGCAGTATTACCTGGAAGATTAAAACATGAAATGGAAGAATTAGATCAATTATTTATGAGTTTAAGAAATGTAGATGAAGTATTAGATATTATGAAAGAAAATACAGATTTACAAAAACATATTAATTGGGTAAAAGAAAACTTTACAAATGATATGTTAAAAGATGAATATTTCTTAGATGGTTTAATAGAAAAAACTATAGGAAAAACATTTGAAAAGGTATTAGAAGATTGTGGAGTATTTAAAAATAATGAAGTTGGAAGAAAGGGATTCATACACTTTTTAAATAAAATTAAGTAGGTATGAATATGGTGTATAAATGATAAATATAGCAATAAATGTTACAATATTTTTAGTGGTATTATTTATTTTAAATAGATTTGCAGCTAAACGTTATTCTTTTTCAATAAGAGTATTTATGGCCTTAGGACTAGGGTTATTATTTGGTGTTGTTTTACATAATTTACAAGATATGGAAACAATAACAAAATCTAAAGAGTATTTTGAAATAGTTAGTAGAGGATATATAGCTTTATTAAGAATGATTACAATGCCATTAATTTTAGTGTCTATAATATCTGCTATTATAAATCTCAGTAATACACAAGAAGCATCAAAAATGGGAAGTTTAGTTATAGGTATTCTTTTAACTACAGCAGCAATATCATCTTTTGTAGCAGAAGTTGTAACTTTAGGTTTTGGTTTAGACGCATCTGGCATTTTAAGTTCAGGCGTAGGAGAAAAAGAGTTAAGAGCTATAGAAAGAGTAAATGAAAGAGCTGGTACTGTAGTTCAATCTTTATCAGATAAAGTACTTTCATTTATACCGTCAAATCCATTTGCTGATTTGACAGGGGCAAGACCAACATCAACAATAGCAGTTGTTGTGTTTTCAATGTTTGTTGGTATAGCTATTTTAGGAATGAAAAGAAGAAAACCAGAACAGGCTAATTTATTAATTGATTTTATTAATGCAAGTCATGAGGTAGTTATAAGAATGGTTAAAATGGTATTAAGATTAACACCTTATGGAGTATTTGCATTAATGACTATATTTGCATCTACTAGTAATTATGCTGAAATATCAGTACTTATTAAATTTGTAATAGTATCATATATTGCTTTAATATTAATGTTTATTATTCATTTAATAATAGTAACATTGTTTGGGTTCTCACCTATAATTTACATTAAAAAAGCAATTACAGTATTAATATTTTCATTTACATCAAGAACAAGTGCAGGAGCAATACCTTTAACAACTAAGGCTCAAGAAGATATGGGAATAGATAGAGGTATAGCAAATATGGCAGCTACATTTGGAACATCTATAGGTCAAAATGGTTGTGCTGCAATTTATCCTACTATGCTTGCTTTAATGTTAGCACCAACTTTAGGAATTAATCCATTAGATCCATTTTTCTTAATCAGGGTTATAATAATAGTTACAATAAGTTCTTTAGGTGTTGTTGGAGTTGGAGGAGGAGCTACATTTGCTGCTATTATAGTTCTTTCAACTTTAGGGTTCCCTTTAGAAATAGTTGGATTATTAATAACAGTAGAACCTTTAATAGATATGGGTAGAACTGCATTAAATGTTAATGGTTCTATAGTTTCAGGACTTTTAACTGGTAAAATTTTAAATAAGGTTGATAAAGAAAAATATAATAAAATAGAAGTAGAATAAATGTTATTGAGAATTTCTAAATTTTTAGAGATTCTCTTTTTTTTTATTACTTTTTGGACATTTATAATAAATACACTAACAATTAATATTATTAATGATGTTTATTTATTACATATATTTTATATATTTATTGAATCATGATATAATTACGTTGTCATATTAGATAATAAGTAGAAAGGAACTTTGGAATGTTTAATAAAATAATAAGAAAAAATAGATTATTATACTTTATGGCAATTGTATTAAGTATAATGGCAAGTTTAACATCAACTCTATTTTCTATTCAATTAGGAAATATAATTGACTCTATTAATAAAGATACAGATACATTAATACATAGAATATTAATTATATCTTTATTTATATTTCTTAATATATTATCTTTAATCTTATATTCATGTGTTTTAAATAAGTATGTAACAAAAGTACTAAATGAATTGAAGAAAATATTATATGGAAATTTTTATAACACTGAATTAATGAACCATGATGATAATAAGGGGGTTAATTACTTAAATATATTTACAAAAGATACTGATTTACTATTGGAAAATTATTTAAATCCAAGTTTAAAAATTTTTTCTGAAATATTTAGTGCAGGAATGTCTATAATAGCTCTTGGATATATTTCAATTAAATTATCACTGTTTTTTATAATCATCTCAGGAATAAATATATTGTTTTCAAATTTACCAGGTAATTTTATTACTAAAAAAACTAATATATATCATGATAAGAATAGGAATTATCTACAAAAAATAACTAAATATATTAATGGGTTTGAACAAATAAAATTATTAAATCTAGGATATATATTTAAAGAAAAAGCAAATGTTGTTGATGATGATTTTGAAAAAAATAGATTTAATTATCTATTTTCAAAAGATATATCAAATTATTTTTCAATGACATTATCATTGATATCTCAAATATTAAGTTTAAGTGTAGGAATATATTTTGCAATTAAAGGATATATAACTATAGGAATGCTATTAGCGGCTATACAACTTTTAAATACAGTTTTTATGCCGATAAGTAAAATAGGGCATTATAAGAATCTTATGAAAACACAAAAAGAAATTATCACTCATATAGATAATCTTTTTTTAGAAAAAAAATTAGAATTATCAAATATAGATTCTAATATATCAAGTATAGATATACAAAATTTAACATTCTCTTTTGAAAATAATCTTATTTTTAATAATTATTCATACAAATTTAATACAAATAAAAAATATGCAATAATTGGTAAAAGTGGTAGAGGAAAATCAACATTAATGAAATTAATTATGAAATATTTTTCTGATGATAAATATAATGGAGATATATTAATAAATGGTAAAAATATAAAAGATATTAACTCAGAGAGTATATATAATCACATTGCATTTATACAAAAAAATGATTTTTTACTTGATGAAAGTATAGAAGATAATATTTTGCTTGGTAGAAAAAATAGTAATATTTCTAATATTACCAGCTTATTAAATTTAAATACTCTTATAAAGGAAAATAAAAATAATTCTATTTCAGTTGGAGAAAAACAAAGAATAGATTTAGCAAGATTTCTAATAAATGATTATGATGTATTAATTTTTGATGAACCTACAAGTAATTTAGACCCAATAACAGCACTTAAAATAGAAGATTACATATTAAGTATAAAAAATAAAATAGTAATAGTGATTACACATAATCATAGTCAAGAATTACTTGAAAAATTTGATGAGATAATTGAATTATAAAAATGGGCACTCTATTGAGTTTCTAATATTACTTTTAATTTTAATACGTCAAAATAAAAATAATGGTGAGATTATTCTCGCCATTATTGATTTTTCATAGCCAAATATGGTATAATGGCTAAGAAAAAAGGAGGTGCTGTTTTGAGAAAATTTAATTATTTAAAACTTATGGAACTATCTTTACCCGTTAATATATATCATATGATTGCAAAGATACATGAATATAAGGGGAAGCAAGAACTATATGTAGAAAATTATCCAGATATTTTAGAGAAGATGATAGATGTTGCTAAAATACAAAGTACAAAGTCTTCCAATGCTATTGAAGGAATCTATACTAATGATTCAAGACTTAAAGAGTTGATGAATAAAAAATCAGAGCCTAAAAACAGGAATGAAGAAGAAATTGCTGGATATAGACATGTACTTGATATTATCCATGAAAATTATGCCTATATAGAATTTAATAAAAATGACATTTTAACACTACATAATCAACTATATTCCTATTCTTATGTAAATTACAAGGGTAAATTTAAAACTATGGATAATACCATTGTAGAAGTAGATGTTTTAGGAAATAAAAAAGTACGATTTCAGCCAGTAAGTAGTTTTGAAACGGAAAGTTATTTTGATGAAATGGTGGAAGCTTACAAAGAAGCTGTAAAAGCAAATATTCCCCCACTAATTCTGATACCTGCACTTATACATGATTTCTTATGTATTCATCCTTTTGATGATGGTAATGGGAGAATGAGTAGAATACTGACACTTCTTTTACTTTATAAGTTCGGTTATTTTGTTGGAAGATATATTAGTATAGAGATGCTTATTGAAGAAAGTAAAGATTCTTATTATAAAGAATTACAAAACTCCAGTGAAAAATGGCATACAGCAGAAAATGATGAACTTTCATTCATAAAGTATATGCTAGGGGTTTTATTAAAAGCATATGAAGAATGTGATGACAGATTTAAAATGATTGGAAAAGAAAAATTGACTTCACCTGAAAGAGTATTTTCTGTTATTCAAAAATCATTAGAGCCACTTTCAAAAAAAGATATTATGATTCTTTGTCCATATATATCACAAAGAACAATAGAGCGAGCTTTAAAAGAATTACAGGACAATCAAAAAATAAAACAGGTTGGCAGTGGTAAATCAACAAAATATATTAAGATATGATTGTAAGAAATTTTTTTAAATTTACGTAGATATTTATTAAGTATAAAAATAAAATAGTAATAGTGATTACATATAATCATGGTCAAGAATTACTTGAAAAATTTGACAAAATAATTGAATTATAAAAATGAGAGCATTAAAGACTCTCATATTTGTTGTGAGATAATACA
>NZ_LKKW01000037.1 GCF_001891165.1 Streptobacillus ratti
GAACTCTCCTCTTTTTTTTAATTTATTATTTTTTAAAAATACTTGATAAATATTGAAAATACTTGATAAATAATGTATAATTAAAGAATAAAATAAAAGTAAGAAATAGAAAAATGGAGGTATATTATGGAATTAAGAGATTTACAATTAAATATAGAAAAATATTTAGATAAAAAAATAAAATTAGATGGTTGGGTAAAGAAAATAAGATCACAAAAGAAGTTAGGATTTATAGAATTTAATGATGGAACATATTTTCAAGGTATACAAGTCATATTTGATGATAGTTTAGAAAATTTTGAGGAAATTTCAAAGTTATCAATATATTCTTCAATTTCTATAGAGGGTACTTTAGTTAAATCACAGGGGAAAGGACAAAATTTTGAAATTAAAGCTGAAACTATTTATGTGTATAATAAGGCTGATATTTCAAATCCTTTACAAAATAAAAGACATGGTATGGAATTTTTAAGAACCATAGCTCATTTAAGACCTAGAACTAATACATTTAGTGCAGTATTTAGAGTTAGATCATTACTTGCATATGCAATACATAAATTTTTTATGGAAAGAAACTTTGTATATGTACAAACACCAATATTTACTAGTACAGATGCTGAGGGTGCTGGAGAAATGTTTCAAGTTACAACACTTGATTTAAATAATATACCTAGAAATGAAGAAAATATGATAGATTATAGGGAAGATTTTTTTGCAAAACCTTCATTTTTGACAGTTACAGGTCAATTACATGTTGAAGCTTTTGCGTCAGCATTTCATAATACATATACTTTTGGACCAACTTTTAGAGCAGAAGAATCATATACTGCAAGACATGCAGCTGAATTTTGGATGATAGAACCTGAAATCGCTTTTGCTAACTTAGAAACAAACATGGATATTGCAGAATCTATGATTAAATATATTATTAAATATGTTATGGATAACGCACCACTTGAAATGGAATTTTTTAATACATGGATAGAAAAAGGTATAATAGATAAGTTAAATAATATAGTAAATAATGATTTTGGACGTATTACATATACTGAAGCTATTGATATACTTAAAAAATCAAAAGTAGAATTTACTATTCCAGTTGAATGGGGTATGGATTTAAAATCAGAACATGAAAGATATCTAGCAGAAAATGTATTTAAAAAACCAGTTTTCGTTACAGATTATCCAAAAGATATTAAAGCATTTTATATGAAACTTAATGAAGATGGTAAAACTGTAAGAGCTATGGATTTATTAGCACCAGGTATAGGTGAAATTGTTGGTGGAAGTCAAAGAGAAGATGATTACGATAAATTAGTTAATATAATGAAAGAAAAAGAATTGAATATAGAAGAGTATTCATGGTACTTAGATTTAAGAAAATTTGGTTCATTCCCACATTCAGGTTATGGATTAGGTTTTGAAAGAATGTTAATGTATATTACAGGTATTTCAAATATAAGAGATGTGTTAGCATTCCCAAGAACAGCAAAAAGCTTAGAGTATTAAGAGGAGAAAATATGAAAAAAATATTTTTTGTTTTACTTATTATTCCTTTATTTCTTAAGGGAGATTTTTTAGAAGAACTTCAAAAAATTGATATTCTTTTACAAAAAGGACAATATAAGGAAGCATTAGAAAAAGGAAAAGAATTGGCTGAAACTGAAATAACAGAAGATGATAGAAGTTCTCTTAAAAATTTATTATCAGTTATAGAGAAAAAAATAAAATCAGAATCTGGAAATTTGGCAGATAGAATATTTAACAATACAGGAGAAATTAATTTTACTACTAATACAGCTACAGATGGAGAAGTTTCAGAAGGTACTTCAAATGGAACATTTGCTTTTCCTGGAGATGTGTTAAATGATGGAGCTAAATATCAAGAATATATGACTTTTGAAAAAGAAGTTTTAGCAAGTGATAATTCTGAAAACATATATACTTTATCAACAATATATATGAAAAGTGGCTTATATGAAAGAGCAATGAATTTAGGTCTTAAAACTAATGAAATTAGAACTGTATATAATTCAGCATTAGGAGCAAGATTAATTGGTAAATATGAGATTGCAATTAAGCAATATAAGAAAGTACTTTATTCAGATTCTGTACATTTAAATTCTTTATTAGGATTAGGACTTTCATATAGAGGTATTGGTGATAAAAGAAGTGCCGTAAATTATTTACAAAGATATTTAAATTCTGGTGGAACTAATCCAAATGTTGAAAAAATGATAGAGTATTTAAGTAGGTAGATATTATGGGGTGGATTAATTTGAGTAAAATTTTAAAAGAAGATATATGTGTGGAAATTATGAAGAGATATAATAATATTTTTCATGCTATAGATGATTTTAAAAAATATAATTTAAATCAAACAATTTTAGATAAATTATTAAAAGCATCAAAATATGACGACAAGTATTATATAAATAAATGTATGGAAGATAATATCAAAGTAGTATCATTTAAAGATAAAAATTATCCTAAAAAATTGATACAATCTGGTTTTATCTTTCCATATATTTATTTAAAAACAAATATAGATATTAATAAATTAGAAAATATATTAGCCTTTAGCTCTAATTATGATTTGATAGAAAATACTAAAAAAATATTAGATGACACATTAGAGTTAAATAGTAATATATCTTTGAGTTTAGTTACTGAAACTGATGCAGATAAGTATATTCAGAAGAAGTTTTCAAATAAAAATAATAATATGATATATATTAATTCAAGAGATTTTAAATATATACCTAAATATTATGATTTAGATAAAGACATCTTAATTTCAATAGAACCTTTTGAAGATTTGAGAAACAAAAATAATATTTTAAAATCTACATGTTTACTTGCTGGAATTAGTGATTTTCTATATGTTCCAGAAAGTTTTTCAACTTCAAGAGCTATGATAATTTCAAAAATAATGAATGATATGGGAAAAGAAATATTTGCTAGTACATCATATGGAAATAGATATTCAGGTTGTAACTATATTTTAAGAAATAATATTGCAAAGCTTGTTATGAGTAAAGATGATATAAATAAAGAGGTGAATAATGGCTAAAAATTTAGTAATAGTGGAATCTCCATCAAAAGCAAAAACAATAGAAAAAATATTAGGATCAAATTATGAAGTTCTTGCATCAGTGGGGCATTGTATTGATTTACCAAAAAGTAAGATAGGTATTGATATACAAAATGATTTTAAACCAGATTATAAAATAATAAAGGGTAAAAAAGATATTCTTGAAAAGTTAAAAGAAAAGTCTAAAAAAGCTAATAAAGTTTTCCTTGCATCCGATTTAGATAGAGAAGGGGAAGCTATAGCATGGCATATCTCAAAATATATCAATCAAGATTCTAAAGTTAAAAGAATAAAATTTAATGAAATTACAAAAACAGCAATATCAAATGCAATAAGAAATCCAAGAGATATAGATACAAATTTAGTTAATTCACAACAAGCAAGAAGATTATTAGATAGAATAGTAGGGTATAAGATATCTCCACTATTGTGGCCAATAGTCGGTAAAAAAGCATCAGCAGGAAGAGTACAATCAGTATCACTTAAATTAATTTGTGATTTAGAAGAAGAAATTAAAAACTTTGTATCACAAAAATACTATGAGTTAGATATATTAATTGCTAAAGATATTAGATTAAATCTTAGTGAAATTAATGGAGAAAAAATAGATAAAATTTTTGATGAAAGAATATTTAAAAAAGCACTTTCAGATTTAGAAAATAACAAGGTAATTATAGATGAGATAAAAATTTCAAAAAAATCTCAAAGGCCACCAGTTGTATTTAAAACTAGTACTTTACAACAACTTGCATCATCATATTTAGGTTTTAATGCGACTAAGACTATGAGAGTAGCTCAAAGACTTTATGAGGGGTTAAACATTGATGGAGAAAGTAAAGGATTAATTACATATATGAGAACGGACTCTATAAGAGTTTCTGAGGAAGCAAAATTTGAAGCAAAAAAATATATAGAAAAAAAATATGGAAAAGAATATATAGGAAACTATTATGTATCTGATAAAAAAAATATACAAGATGCTCATGAGGGTATAAGACCCACAGATATTAACTTGGTTCCTGAAAAAATAGAAAAATATTTAACTAATGATGAATTTAAATTATATAAATTAATTTGGGATAGATTTTTAGTTTCTCAATTTGCTAATGTAAAATATGATCAAATGCAGATTATTGCATCAAAAGATGAATATATATTTAAGGGTAATATAAATAAAATTACTTTTGATGGATATTATAAAATATTTAAAAGTGAGGATATGATACAAACTGGAGATTTCCCTGAATTAAAAGAAAATAAGGAATATAAGATTGATGAAATTTTAACTAAAACAGGGGATACAAAACCACCAGCTAGATATTCAGAAGCATCATTAATAAAAAAACTTGAAAGTTTAGGTATAGGAAGACCATCTACTTATGCAAGTATAATTGATGCAATTAAAGAAAAAAAATATGTAGATATAGTTGAAAAAAGATTAATACCTACAGTTTTTGGAAAAGAAGTAAAAACATTACTTGAAAATAATTTTAAAAATATTATGAATGTTAAATTTACTGCTGGTATGGAAAGTAAGCTTGATGATGTTGCTACAGGTAAAACTTTTTGGGTTGATTTACTTAAAGAATTCTATAATCATCTTTTAACTGAAATGGATGTATATAAGCAAAAAGTTGATGAACTTAAAAATAAAGTTATATATACAGATATGGAATGTAGTAGTGGTAAAGGTAGAATGATATTAAAAAGTGGAAGTTTTGGTAAATATATAGTTTGTGAATTTGATAGTAGTGATAAAATCTCAATACAAGGTATAGAATTAACTGAAGAAGATATTAACAAAGATATAGTTGAGATAAAAGATAAAGTAAAAGAATTAATAGAGATAAAAAAAGGACTTAAAACTGATATGGTTACTCCTAATGGAAGTCAATATTTATTAAAAATTGGGAGATTTGGAGAATATCTTGAAAGTGAAGATTATGAAAATGATAAGTTAAGAAAACCTTTAACTAAAGATTTAAAAACTAAAATTAAAAAAGGGACGTTAAAACCCGTAGATGGAGTATATTTATTAAAAGAATACTTTGATAAGTTAGATAGTGAAAATGAAAAAATACTTGAGCTTGCTGGAAAATGTGAAAAATGTGGAAGTGAATTTAATATTAAAATTGGAAGATTTGGTAAATTTTTAGCATGTAGTGGATATCCACAATGTGAGAATATAAAGAAAATTCCTAAAACTGATACGGCTAAAAAAAATGTTACTAAGAATAAATCTAAAGCAAAAACAACAAAAAAGATTAAAAAGAAATAGAGGGCTTTATGGATAAATTATTAGAAAAATTTTTGTATTATCAAGAAGTCGTTTTAAATAAAAGTTTTAATACAGTTAAATCATATAAAAAAGATTTAGAACAGTTTATAGAATATTTGAAAAATAATGAGGGTATAGAAGATTTTAATAAAGTAGAAATATTTACTTTTAGATCTTTTATTGCTTATTTAAATATGGAACTTCAAGTTAATAAAAGAAGTATTAATAGAAAATTATCTGCAATTAGGACATTTTTTAAATATTTACTTGAAAATGATTATATTATTGAAAATAAGGCTGTATATATATCAACACCTAAATTTGAAAAACCATTACCTAATTTTTTAACTAAAGAAGATATAGATAAATTAAGAAGTGTAATTAAATTAGAAAAAATAACAGGATTAAGAGATAGAGCTATAATAGAACTTCTTTATTCAAGTGGATTACGTTCAATGGAATTACTTGATTTAACAGAATATACTATAGATTTGAAAAATATGGAATTAAGAGTTATAGGTAAAGGTAATAAAGAAAGAATATCTTTTTTTAGTAATAATGCTCAAAAATATATATCAGAATATATTGAAAGAAAGAAAAAAGAATACAAAAACTATAATAAAGATGTTATATTTGTCAATAAAGATGGAAATAAATTAGATTCAAGATCTTTAAGAAGATTAATAACAAAATATTCTATTAAAGCTGGGATAAATAAAGAGGTAACACCTCATATATTTAGACATAGTTTTGCAACTGAGTTATTAAATCAAGGTGTTGATATTAGGTTTGTTCAAGAATTACTTGGACATAGTAGTATAGCAACAACTCAATTTTATACTCATATAAGTAAGAATATATTAAAGGATGCGTATATGAAATCACATCCTTTTGCTACTAAAAAATAGGAGAAAAAATGGAAAAAAAATGTAAAGGTTGTGGTGTTAAACTACAATCAGACGATTCAAAGCTTGAAGGATATGTACCATATGAAAAATTGATTTCAAGTGATAAAATAATTTGCAAAAGATGTTTTAGGTTAAAACATTATGGTGAAAATTTAGAAAAAGAGGAAGATAAATTAAGTTATCAAATAGAAGTAAAAAAAGCTATTAAAGAGGCAGATATAGTAATGCCTATATTTGATATTATTGACTTTGAATCTTCATTTACTACTGAAATCATAGATTTACTTGAAGATAAAACCATACTTGCTGTGATAAATAAAATAGATTTATTACCTGGATATATACATGTAGCCGAAGTATCTAAATGGGTTAAATATTATTTTTCAGAAAATAATGTATATCCTGAAGATATAGCATTTATTTCTGCTAAGAATAAATATGGAGTTAATGGTATATTTAGAAAAATACAATATATAGCCAAAAATATTTTGAAAAAGAATTTGGATAGCAATATTAAGATTGCTGTAATAGGTGTATCAAATGTTGGTAAATCTAATTTAATAAATTTATTACTTGAAAAAAATATTAGTACAGTATCTAAATTTTCTGGAACTACAAAAAAAATGTTAGTAAATAAGAAAAAAACTAAGGAATATATGTTGACAATAATAGATACTCCTGGATTAATTCCTGATGGTAGATTATCTGATTTATTAAATTCAGATATATCATATAAATTAGTACCTAGTGGTGAAATTTCAAGAAAAACATATAGACTTAAAGAAAAACAAGTATTCATGTTTGAAAATTTAGCATATTTTGAAATTAATAACATACCTGAAAATAAAACGAGTGCTATAATTTCTGCATATGCTTCAAGAGAAGTTAAATTCCATGTTACTAATATGGAAAAAGCAAAAGAATTATTAAAAAATGGATTTTTTAAATTTTTAGATGAAGAAAACTATAATAAATATTTTTCAAATGAGTTTATAAAAAATACTTACACAATAGAGGAAAATGAAGATTTTGTATTTGCTGGACTTGGATATATTGAAGTTAAAAGAGGTCCATTAGAAATTACTGCATATTATCCAAAAGGAGTAAAAACATTAGTAAGAAAGAGTATATCAAAAAATTCTGATTTTGAAGAAGAACTAGATGAGGATGATTTATGTTGGTAAAAATTTTAAGAAAAATAATAGTGGTTTTAATATTATTAATATTATCTTATTGTTACTCAACTAATAAAATATATAATTCAAGTACTAAAGAAATGGTAATTAAATAATGAAAGTTGCAGTATTAGGAAGTAGCAGTAGTGGTAATTCAACATTTGTAGAAGTCGGTGGAGTAAAATTACTAGTAGATGTAGGTTTTAGTTTAAAGAAAATAATTGAAAAACTTGAAAGTATAAATGAAAAATTAGAAGATATTTATGCTGTTTTCATAACACATGAACATATAGACCATGTTAAGTCATTAGGACCATTACTTAGAAAAACAAATGCACAAGTATATATACATGAAGATTCATATAATGTTATAAAATCAAAATTAGGTAAATATGATGAAGAAAGAATAATATTTTTAAATAAAAGAGAAGTATATATTGAAAATGCGTGTATAATAAATTTTGATTTAACACATGATGCCGAACATTGTCTAGGTTATTCATTTATAGAAAATAATAAAAAGTTTGTATATATAACGGATGCTGGATATGTTACTAAAGCTATGGAGCTTCAATGTCAAAATGCAGATGTAATAGCTATAGAAAGTAATTATGATTATGACTTATTAATGTCTGGATCTTATCCTTGGGATATAAAAAGTAGAATTAAGGGTAAATTTGGTCATTTGAGTAATCAAGATTGCTTGAAGTTATTAAGAAATAGTTATACAGAAAAATTAAAGAAAATATTTTTAATGCACTTAAGTGAAGAAAATAATATGCCATCACTTGCAATTCATAATATAAAAAAAGAGTATAAGAAAATTGATATAGAAGTTTCAGATGAAAATGTTACTAGTATTTTTGAAATTTAGGGGGAAGTATGTGGAAAGAATTAGAATATAGGATTAGAACATTAAGTGTTTATAGAAACTATAAAGGTAATGAAGAAATTATGTTAGGTCAAGGAAACAAAGAATCTAAAATAATGTTGATATTACCTGATGTAGAAAAAGAAGCTTTAGATAATGGAAATATACTTGATAGTAATAATGGTAAAGTTATACAAAATATTTTTAAATATTTAGGTATAGATACTGATAATATATATATTACTTCATTATATAAATTAGATAAAAATTTTATTAGATATGATTTAAATTCTATAGAAGAATTATTAGATGTCCTTATAACAGAAATTATGTATGTTAATCCAAAATATATAGTAACTGTAGGTGAAGAGGTCTTTAATATATTAATATCAGATGCTTTAGGTAAAGATAATAAAAAAATGAATGTAAATATAAATAAGTGTGTTGGAAATATTTATGAATATTTTGAAAAAGTCCTAATACCTATATATGATGTATCATATATATCAAAAGCAAAAAAAGAAGAAAAATTTAAAATAGTAGAAGTGTTAAAACTAATTAAGGAGAATAAATAAATGATAGGAATTGGAATAGTAGGATTACCAAATGTAGGTAAATCGACGTTGTTTAATGCTATAACAAAAACTCAAAATGCAGAAGCTGCAAATTATCCTTTTGCAACGATTGAACCAAATGTTGGTATAGTTTCTGTGCCAGATAAAAGATTAAATGAAATTGCAGAGATAATTAACCCTAAAAGAATATTGGGAGCTTCAGTAGAATTTGTTGATATAGCAGGATTAGTAAAAGGTGCATCAAGTGGAGAGGGATTAGGTAACCAATTTTTAAGTAATATTAGAAATACTAAAGCTATATGTCAAGTTGTAAGATGTTTTGAAGATGAAAATATTATACATGTTGAAGGAAGTGTAGATCCAATTAGAGATATTGAAATAATTAATAGTGAATTAATACTAGCTGATATAGACACTGTTGAAAAAGCTATAGTAAAAAATTTAAAGCTTTCAAGAACAAATAAAGAAGCTAAAATATTAGTTGATACATTAGAAAAATGTAAAAAAGTATTAGAAGAATACAAGATGTTATCAAGTTTTGATTTTACAGAAGAAGAATTAAATGTAATAAAAACATATCAATTCTTAACATTAAAACCTATGATGTTTGGATTAAATATATCTGAAGATGATTTAGTAAATGGAACTGAAAATGAACATATGAAAAGGGTTAGAGAATATGCTGAAAGTATAAAAGCAGAATGTGTTTCTTTTTCAGCTAAGGTTGAATCAGAATTAATAGAAATAGAAGATGAAGATGAAAGAAATGAATTTATTGAAAGCTTAGGAATAAAAGAACCTAGTTTAAATAGATTTATAAGAGCAGGATTTAAATTACTTGGATTAATTTCATATTTTACTGCTGGAGAACAAGAAGTTAGAGCATGGACTATAGAACAAGGGACTCTTGCTCCTAAAGCAGCAAGTGAAATACATTCTGATATAGAAAGAGGATTTATTAGAGCTGAAGTAGTGGCATATGATAAATTTATTGAATATAAAGGATGGTCAGGTAGTAAAGAAAAAGGTGCAATGAGATTAGAAGGAAAAGAATATTTAGTTAAAGATGGAGATGTAATGTTCTTTAGATTTAATGTGTAAAGGAGAAAAATATATGTATGATTTATTAGTTATTGGATGGGGTAAAGGTGGAAAAACTTTAGCAGGAATTTTAGCAAATAAAGGTAAAAAAGTTGCTATAATAGAAAAAGATTCTAAAATGTATGGTGGTACATGTCCTAATGTAGGTTGTCTTCCAACAAAAGCAATGGTTCATAGATCTAAATTATTAGTTGAAATGGGAGCATTAGGTGTTGAAAGAGATTATGAATTTAATAATATAATATATCAAAATTCATTATCAGAAAAGAAAAAACTTGTTAATAAAGTTAATACAGCTAATTTTAATTTATTAAATAATAATGGAAATGTTACTGTATATAATGGAGAAGCTAAATTTATATCAAATACTGAAGTTATGGTAAATGGTGAAATTTTAAAAAGTAAAAATATAGTAATAAATACAGGTTCTAAAACAAGAATACCTAATATTAAAGGAATAGAAAGTAAAAAAATATTAACTAGTGATGATGCCTTAGAACTTGAAGTATTACCTAAAAAATTAGCAGTAATAGGTGGAGGATTCATAGGGCTTGAATTTGCAAGTTACTTTAATAATTTCGGTTCAGATGTTACAGTATTTGAGGGTATAGATAAATTTATGCCTAGAGAAGATAATGATATATCTGAAACTATATTTAACATATTAGTTGAACAAGGTATGAATTTTAACTTTGGAACTAAAGTATTAGAATTTAATGAAACTAATGATAAAATAGAAGTTAAATTTGAAAAAGATGGAGAAGTTAAATCTGATATATTTGATAATGTTTTAATTTCTATTGGAAGAGAACCTAATACTGATGGACTTGGATTAGAAAATACTGATATTAATGTTTCTGATAATGGAGCAATAGTTGTAAATGATTATTTAGAAACTACAGTTTCAGGAATATATGCCTTAGGTGATGTAAAAGGTGGAGAAATGTTTACAGCAGTATCTTTAGATGATAGTAGAATAATTCTTCCAAGAATATTAGGAGAAAAAGGAAGAAGTCTTAAAGATGGAAGAAATGTACCTAAAGTCTTATTTATTGACCCAAGCTATGCACAGGTAGGACTTAATGAAAAACAAGCTATTGAACAAGGTATTAAATATATAGTAAAAAAATTACCTACAACAGCTATACCTAAATCTTTAGTAATAGGGGAAACTGATGGATTTACTAAAGTATTAATTAATGAGAATGATGAAATTATTGGTGCTTTTATAATCAACTATGAAGCTCATGAAATGATTAATTTATTAGCACTTGCTATAGACCAAAAAATAAAATATCAAGTTTTAAGAGATTTAATTTACGCTCACCCTATATTTACAGAAGGATTAAATGATATTTTAAAATAAATAGGAGGAATAAATGGAATCTGTTATGACATATTTAAAAAAAATATTTGATTTAACTTTTATGATAGAATGGGTAGAAAATAATTTATTTAGATTATTAATAGGGTTAATTGTATTATTTTTATATAGAAAAATAGCTGATTATATCATAAAATTATTAGATAGAATTCTATTTTCAAAAATTAAAGATCATGGTTTAAGAAGCTTCTTAAAATCATTCTTGAAAATATTTATACATATAGTATTAATATATTTAATTATAGGGTTATTTGGATTTAATTTAACATCTGTATTTGCTTTAGTTGGAGCCCTTTCAGTAGTTCTAGGGTTTGCTTTTAAAGAAATTATACAAAATATTTTTGGTGGAGTAATATTATTAGTATTTAAACCATTTAAAGTTGGAGATGTTATAGAATATAATAGCTATATTGGTACTGTAAAGAAAATAGAAATTTTCTATACAAAACTTATTAATTTTCAAAATGAAACAGTAATTGTTCCAAATGGAATATTAATTAATAATGAAATAAAAAATATAACAGCTCAAAATAGAAGAAGATTAGATTTAATAATTTCTGTATCATATGAATCTAATTTAGCACAAGTTAAGGAAATATTAGAACAAATAGTAGAAGATTGTAAATATGTACTTAGAGGAGAAAATGATAAAGTAACTATAGGTATTGGAGAACTTGCTAATTCATCAATTAACTTTGTAACTAATGTGTATGTATTACCAGAAAATTATGTATTAGCTAAATTTTTCATTCTTGAAGAAGCTAAAAAAAGATTTGACATGGCAGGTATATCAATACCATTTAATCAACTTGATGTATATATTAAAAATAAATAGAGGTCATTATGGAAATAATTAGATGTGAAAATTATGATTATACTAGTAATACTTATGTTATAAAAAGTGATGAAAAAACATATATAGTTGACCCTGGTTCTAAGGATATGAGTAGAGTATTAGAATATATTAAAGAAAATGATTTAGATTTAACAGCAGTACTTTTAACTCATGGTCATTTTGATCATATTTTAGGATTGCCAATGATACTTGAATATAAAAATGTTGAAGTATATATACATGAAAATGAAAAAGAATTTCTATATAATGACAAATTGTCATTACTTTCATGGGCAGATACAACTCAAAGTTATTTAAATACATGCCTAGAAAATATAAAAATAGTAACATTAAAAGATGGAGATAAGATAGATAAATTTGAAGTAATACACACAGCTGGTCATACTAGTGGTGGAATATGTTATCATAATTTAGAAGAAAAGATATTAATTACTGGAGATACATTATTTAAAAACACATATGGTAGAGTTGATCTTCCTACAGGAGATTCAGAATCTATGTGGAAATCTATAGCTAAGATATTAAAATTAGAAAAGGATACTATTATATATCCCGGACATGGAGATAGTACTACTGTTGCTAAAGAATATGCTTTTTATTATTCAGCATTTTAGATTGTTTCTTTAAGTTAAGGTATTTATGCAATGAATATTTTCATATAATATATATATACATATATAGAAGAAAGAA
>NZ_LKKW01000038.1 GCF_001891165.1 Streptobacillus ratti
AGTTATAGGGAGGATAGTAAGTATTATTTAGGGAGAGTATTTAGGAGTATAGAGGAGTTAAAAAGAGGAGTAAAGAAGTATTGTAGTAGATATAATAATATAAGGAGAAAAGTACTAAACTTTAAGAGTCCGAATGAGGTAGTAAGAGAGTATCAAAATAGTTTAACAAATTAATAAAAATGTAAAAAAGGTGACTAAGTGGTTAATTACACACTTATACAGAAACTTTTTAAATATTTTGTTACATATGTTTGACAACTAAACAAATATTTACTAAATAAAAATCATTAACATTAGACTTTTATTAATAATTTTGGTATAATATTTATGAAAGTGAGGTTGATAATTTTGAAAAAATCTATAGGGAATATAAATGAGAATTTAGTTGCATCTGTTATTTTGATTGTGTCATTATCTCCATTTTTAGGAATAGTATTTAGTATAGGTGGATTAATTTTAGAAAAAGAAAATGAATTTGTAAGAGATTATGCTAAACAAGGATTGATATTTTCATTCATTTCTTTTATATTAATTCTATTTAAAGATTTAAAATTATCTGATTTAATCTTAACTTTATCATTTTTAATATTATTGGCATTGGTGGTTATAACAACAATACATGCTTACAGAGGCGAAGAATTTAAATTCGATTTTATGAGAAAAATATTTGAATATATAAAATTATAGGAGGCTTAATATTAAGCCTCCTATTTATTTTCTTTTTCTTTTATTCTATTTTCTACATGTTCTATTTTCTTTAATAATTCTTCATCTCTTGAATCTATATTATATGCTGCCCTAAATTCCTTTAAAGCTCTTCTATGTCTTCCCATATGCTCATATTTTCTTCCAAAATCTATATGTGCTCCATACATATCAAAATCTAAAAATATTGCAAGTTCAAAACAATCTAAAGCTTCTCTAAGCATACCCTTTCTTGAATATACATTTCCTAAAAGAAACAGTAAAAACGGCTCTTTTTCACTTAAATAAAGAGCATTTTTTAATCTTTCTTCAGCTTCATTTAAATTTGAATTTTCATAATATAGATAACCTAAATAACCTTCAACTTCATGATCATTTGGAAGATATTTTGACAATTCTTCATATAACTCAATCGCCTTATCATTTTCTAAATACGCATGATATACACCTGCAAGTTTTTTTAATGAATCTATATCCTTTGGGTTTTTAGCAATTTTAGATTTTAATTCTGTCTTAAAATCATCTATATTCCCATTATATCTAAATTCTCTAAAAACTAATGTCGATAACATAAATATCTTTCCTTTCAGTAACTTTTATAACTATATTTTATCATATTTACTTTTAAAAATCAATTAACTTAATATATCTTTCAAGCATTTTCATTTTATTATTAACAATAAAAAACTTAGAATGTTTTATGACATTCTAAGTCATATTTAATTTATTCTTCACAACCACAGCATTCACAATCATGTTCCATTATATCACACTTAATTTTTGTTTTTATATAATGATTTATCATGTCTTTACTTGGTACTCCCTCTGTAATCAAGAAATATGTTTTCTCCCATAATCCACCATCTTTTAATTCAGTGTTTACATATTCAAATTCCTTTTTTATCAATCTTGAAGTCGCACTTTTATAAGCATTGATAAATTTAGAAATTTCACTTTTAGGATGTGCTTTAAACTTAATATGTATATGATCTTTTTCATAACTAAAATCATATAGTTCTATTAAATAGTTTTTTGAAATTTCTTTAAATTTCTCTATTGCATATTTTGTAATTTCTTCATTAAATATCTTGCTCCTATTTTTAGTAACAAATACTAATTGATAGTACAATGCAAAAACAGAGTGATTGTTACCATATATTTCCATTTTTAATTTTCCTTTACTAATAACGTATTTAAAAGATTTTTATTATCAAAGGCATAACTTCCACCTATTGCAACGGAATCAAGAGGTCTATCAGGAACATTTACTTTTACTTTAACTTCATTTTCTATCAATTTATCTAAATTAGAAATCAAAGCTCCACCACCTGTTAGCACTATTCCATTATCTAATATATCTGCTGCAAGTTCAGGCGGACATTTACCTATTACTTCTTTTACTGCTGATACTAAATCATTTAATGAGTCCTCAATAGCCTCACAAACTTGATTAGATGTAATAACAAGTGTTTTAGGTTTCTTGGTATTAATATCTAAACCTTTAATTATTAATTCTTTATTTTCATTTTCTGGAACAAATATAGCAGAAGATAATTCTTTTTTAATTTTTTCTGCTGTTCTATCTCCAATATTTAAAAATAGTTTTTCCTTAACATATTTTACTATGTCATCATCAAATTTATTACCAGCTATTCTTGTTGATTTAGAAACAATTATTTCATCAAGTGATAATATCGCTATATCAGTTGAGCCCCCACCTATATCTATAACCATATTACCATTAGGGTTTGAAATATTAACCCCTGCCCCCATTACGGCAGCTCTCCCCTCTTCTATTAAAAATATTCTTTTAACATCATCTAAAGCATCAAAAAGGGCTCTTCTTTCCACTTTAGTAACTTCTATAGGAACACAAATTATTACTTCTGGTTTAAATGGCGAAATACCATAAACCTGTTTCATAAATTCTGAAAGCATTTTTCTTGTTGAATCTATATCAGATATAACTCCATCTTTAAGTGGTTTAATTACTTCTATACTTTTTGGGTTTTTACCCAACATTTCTCTTGCTTCTCTACCTACGGCAACAACTTTATCAGTTTTTTTATCTTTAACTATAACAGATGGCTCATTTAAAACAATTTTTTTTGCTTGTTTATCATAAAAAAGAACATTTGATGTACCTAAATCTATAGATATCTGTTTCTTAATTCTAAAAAAGTTAATTAATTTATCAAATATCATAACACTAAATACTTAATAATTCTTTTTCTTTTTTAGCTAATAATTCATCTATATGTTTAATACATTCATCAGTTAATTTTTGAATTTTTTCTTCTGTATGTTTTAAGTCATCTTCTGTAATTTCAGAATCTTTTTCCATTTTTCTAACTTTGTTATTATAGTCTTTTCTGATATTTCTAGCTGCAACTTTCCCCTCTTCTGCTTCTTTTTTAACAACCTTTACATACTCTTTTCTTCTATCTTCTGTTAATTCAGGTACTACAAGTCTAATTATTCTACCGTCATTTGAAGGATTGAAACCAATATTTGCAGCAAGTATCGCTTTTTCTATAGCTGGTATTAATGACTTATCCCAAGGATCTATAACTAATAATCTTGCCTCTGGTGCAGTAACTGAACCAACTTGATTTAACGGCGACATTTGACCATAATAATCAACTAAAACTCCGTCAACCATAGAAACATTAGCACGTCCTGCTCTAACATGAGAAAAACGAACTTTTGTACTTTCTAATGTTTTTTCCATTTTTTCTTCAACTTCTAATAATAGTTCTTCTACCATTTTATCTTCCTTCCCTTTTTTATTTCTATTTATATTATATCATCTTTTAATCGTTTTTTACAACAGTACCAATTTTTTCTCCTCTGGCAAGCTTTAACATATTTCCATCTTTTAAAGCATTAAATACTATTATAGGCATATTATTTTCTCTACATAATGATAATGCAGTCGCATCCATTACTTTTAAATCTTTACTAAGTGCTTCTTTAAAAGTAATTTCTTCATATTTAATAGCATCATCATATTTAACAGGATCTTTATCATAAATACCGTCAACTTTTGTCCCCTTAGCTAAAACATCGGCTTCAATTTCTATTGCTCTTAATGCTCCACCTGAATCTGTAGTAAAATATGGATTTCCTGTTCCACCTGCAAATATTACTACTCTTCCTTTTTCTAAGTGTCTAATTGCTCTTCTTCTTATAAATGGTTCAGCAACTTGTGGCATATTTATTGCAGTTAGAACTCTTGTAGCTACTCCACCAATTTTTTCTATAGCATTTTGTAATGCTAATCCATTCATTATTGTTGCAAGCATTCCCATAGTATCTCCAGTTGATCTATCCATACCAACTTCTTCTCCAAATTTTCCTCTAAATATATTTCCACCACCAATTACTATTGCAAGTTCTACACCCTCATCATGTATTTCTTTAATCTGTTTAGCAAAACTATGTAAAATATCATCAGAAAAACCAAAATCCTTATCTCCAGCTAAAGCTTCTCCACTTAGTTTTAATAATATCCTTTTATGTTTCAGCATATGAAATTTCCCTCCGTTTGATAAAAAAGAGTTTAATTGCTTAAACTCTCCCTTATGTATTCTTATTATTTTGTATTTGCTATTTGTGCTGCAACTTCTGCTGCGAAATCAGTTTCAGCTTTTTCAATTCCTTCTCCCACTTTATATCTTGCAAATCCTGCAACTACTGAAGGAGCAATAAATTCTTTAATTGATACTTTATCATCTCTTACATATTTTTGTTCTAATAAGCAATTTTCTTCATAGAATTTTCTCATTTTACCTTCTAATATTTTTTCAACTATAGCTTCTGGTTTACCCTCTTCTAATAATTGAACTCTTGCTATTTCTTTTTCTCTTTCTAAATCTGAAGCTGTAACTTGTTCTCTGCTTAAATATGATGGATCCATAGCTGCAATGTGCATTGCTACACCTTTTGCTTTTTCATGATTTTCTGGAGTATTTTCTCCATCAACTTCAACTAAAACTCCTATTTTCCCACCTAAGTGAATATAGTTTACTACAAATCCTTTAGCTTCAACAAAAACTAATCTTCTAATGTTTAAGTTTTCTCCAATTTTTGCAATTAAATCTGTTAATTGGTTATCAACTGTACTTCCATTAAATTCAACTGCTTTTAATTCTTCAACTGTTGCTGTCTTATTTTTTAATGCAAGTTCTACTAATTTAGTTCCAAAGTTTTTGAAATCATCATTTTTAGCAACGAAATCTGTTTCTGAGTTAAATTCAATAATAACTCCTAAGTTATCTAATTCTCCACCAAATACTAATCCCTCTGCTGCTATTCTTCCTGATTTTTTAGCTGCTTTAGCTATCCCTTTTTCTCTTAACCAGTCTATTGATTTTTCTATATCTCCACCATTAGCTTCTAATGCTTTTTTACAATCAAGCATTCCAGCTCCTGTTCTTTCTCTTAATACTTTTATATCTGCTGCACTTGCCATAATGCTTCCTCCTATTAACTTATTATTCTTCTATTTCTTCTTTTTCAACTACGAAATTTTCTTCTAAAACTTCTGCTGTTTCAAGTTCTGCTGGAGTGTATTCATTTTCTTGTCCACCATTAGCTTCAACAACTGCTTGAGAAATTACTTTTGAAAATAATTTTATTGATCTAATAGCATCATCATTTGCAGGTATTCTATAAGTTACTAAATCTGGATCTACATTTGAATCTATTAAAGCTATTACAGGTATTCCAAGTTTAGCTGCTTCCTCTAAAGCTAAAAATTCTTTTTTAATATCTACAACGAATAATGCTGCTGGTAAAGTATTCATTTCTTTAATTCCACCAACATTTTTTTGTAATTTTTCCATTTCTTTTCTTAAGATAGCTGCTTCTTTTTTAGTGTAAGCTTCATCTAAAGTTCCATTTGCTTCCATTTCTTCTAATTCTTTTAACTTTTTAACTCTTTTTTTAATAGTTTCTAAGTTAGTTAGTAATCCACCTAACCATCTTTGGTTAACGTAGAATCCTCCACATCTTTCAGCTTCTTCTTTCATAGCTTCTTGAGCTTGTTTTTTAGTACCTACGAATAATACTTTTCCACCTTCACTTGCAATTTCTCTTACAAATTCATAAGCTTTCTCTGTTGATACTAAAGTTTGTTGTAAATCTAAAATGTGTAATCCATTTCTTTCTGCATAAATATATGGTTTCATTTTAGGATTCCATCTTTTTGCTTGATGCCCAAAATGTGCCCCCACTTCTAATAATTCTTTCATTGAAATTACTGCCATTTAATTTTCCTCCTTGATTTTTGGTTTTTTTCATCCACTCTTGTCCATTTGCAAATCCAAATATTATTGGCACCATACAAACGAAAAAAACAGAGTGTGTTTGTCCTTTGCTATTATATCACTATTAACTTATGGTGTCAAGCCGTTTAATACAAGCTTTTTAATATTATATAAAAAAAATCTAAATCTTAAATTTAGATTTTTTTGTTTAATATTTTTTTGTGAAATTTTTCTAAAATTTGAAGTAATGATTGATCTATTAATATAGATAAATTTTTTACTAAATATTTCATTTCTTCTTTCATTCCATTATTTAACCATTCATATGCTACTGAAGCAAAAGCAACTTTATAATAGTTAAGTAAGAATTCTCTATCTTTTTCTGAAATATCATATTTTAATAAGGTATCTGTGAATAATAGTTCAAAAAGTCTTTTACTCATAACTTCAAATGTTCCTCTTAATAACCCACATGATTCAGATTGATTGATATTAACCAATACTTCTTTTCTTTCTGCTATAGATTTAAAGAATAAAAGGTATGCTTCCTCAAAGTTATTAAATTTTCTTTTGACTTTTACTATTTCTTGTATTTCTATTTCAAAATAGTACTTCAATAATTCAGTCATATTTTTAAAATAATAATAAAAGATTTGTCTAGTAACTCCAGTATCTTCTGTCAATTCTTTTACTGTTATTTTGTAATAAGGTTTTACTTTAAGCATCTTAGCAAAAGCATTCCTAATTAAATCCTTTGCCTTTATTCTTTTTTTCATTGTACATTTCTCCTTCTAACTATTAATTCTTTTTATTGTTTTTTCTTTACCTATTATAGAGATTATAGAATAAAGATCTGGTCCTTTAGATTTACCAGTTAGAACTGCTCTTATAGGCATTAATACCTTACCTATTCCCTCATTTAATTCTTCAGGTAATTTGTGAAGTATATCTTTAATTAATTCTTCATCTAATTCTTCATCTAAAGAATTTAATTTTTCTAAAAATAAGGCTATTGATTTTTTACCCTCTTCAGAAGATAATGCTTCATGTACTCTTTCTACTGCTTTTCTATCCTTTTTATTCATATCTTCAGTAATTTCTGGTAAAACAATCTCATCTATGAAAAATACATCTAAATTTTTAGCTAATTCTTTTAAAGTATGAGAACCCTCTCTTGTAATTTCTACCATTCTTTCTAATTTTTCTCTACTAAACTTAGAAATATCGTAGCCCTCTTTTTCAATGAAAGGAATAGCTAAATCTGTTAATTCCGATACAGGTTTTAATTTCATATGTTGATTATTTACCCAAGCTAATTTAACTAAATCAAAAACTGGTCCTCCTAAAGATATTCTATCAAAACTAAAGTTTTCAATCATTTCATCAAGTGTGAATATTTCTTTTTCTCCACCTAAACTCCAACCCATTAATGCAAGGAAATTTAATAGACCCTCTTTTAAATACCCCTCTTCTTTATAGTAATTTAATGAAACTGGGTTTTTTCTTTTAGAAATTTTAGTTTTATCTGCATTTCTTAATAAAGGCATATGATACCATTTTGGTTCTTCCCAACCAAAAGCTTTATATAACTGTATATGTTTAGGTGTTGAAGCTATCCATTCTTCTGCACGTATTACATGTGTTACTCCCATTAGGTGGTCATCAACTATATTAGCTAAATGATAAGTTGGAAATCCATCTGATTTTAATAATATTTGGTCATCTATTTTATCATTATCAAAGAAAATCTTACCTCTTAAACCATCTTCAACAATTGTTTGTCCATCAAGTGGCATTTTTAATCTTATTACATAAGGTAATCCTTTAGATAAATTTTCTTCTACTTGCTCTTTAGTTAAATTTCTTGCTCTTCTATCATACATAGGTGGCAGACCCATTGCTTTTTGTCTTTCTCTCATTATTTCTAATTCTTCTGGTGTTTCAAATGAATAATAAGCTTCTCCTTTTTCTACAAGTGAAACTGCATATTCTTTATATATTTCAAATCTTTCAGATTGTCTATAAGGACCAAAAGGACCACCTAAATCAGGACCCTCAGTATAGTTAAGTCCTAACCACTTCATAGCGTCAAATATTTGTTGTTCTGAATCAGAAGAAAATCTTGTTCTGTCAGTATCCTCTATTCTAAGTATAAAATCTCCTGAATTATTATGTGCAAAAGCATAATTAAATAATCCTATATATGCCGTCCCTACATGTGGATCTCCAGTTGGAGATGGTGCTATTCTAACTCTAACTCTTTTTTCCATTATTAAACCTCTCATGTCTTTTTTTTAAATATATCACTTTTAACATTATTTGTCTAGTTTTTTATACATTATCTTAAAAAATAAATTATACACATTTTAATTAATTAATGAAAATTTTTAAATTTAAATATTTGATATAAAAAACATGTTTTTATTACTAAATAAAATATATATTTCACATTTATTGTGAAATTTTTTATTATATTCATAAAAAAGATGTAAAATAATTAAATTATTCAACATCTTTATAGCTATTGTTTATAACCAATATTTAATGTTGCCTTAGTGCCTCAGTTAAATATTTTTATATATCATTTCTCAATTGTTTTAATACCGTAAATAAAAAGGTAGCTTATGCCACCCATATATCTAATTATGTTATACTATATTTTATTATATTAATCCTGTTTCTTTTAATTTTTCTAAAACTTCTACATCATCTAAAATATTTTTAACTGAAATTAATTTTTTACCTTTAGCATCTACTTTAGGTGCTAATTTATCTGAGCAAACTACTATGTCTACTCCATCTATTTTTTTTGACAAATCATCTATAGTACAAGTATCAATTTCAATTTTTATTCCTTTTTCCACAATTTTTTTCATTGTAGTTTTTAAAATCATACTTGTTCCAGTTCCACTTCCACATACAGCTAATACTTTCATTCTTTATCTCCTTAAGTTATGTATTTCACAATTAATTTTATCATAAATACATCTTCTAATCAAGTACTTTTAAATCTTTACTTTTCAATTTAATTATCTCATCTTTAACTTCTTTTATTACTTTTTCATTAAACATTTTAGGTATATTTTTCCATATTTTATGAAATCCATAAGGTCCATTTACTAGTTCTATTAAGGCATCATTTATTTCATAATCTTGATATATTATTCTATACATTCCTGATATTAACCCAGTTCTATCAGAACCATGATAGCAATGGAATAATACTGCTCCATTTTCTTTTGAACGTTCTATATCATATAACACCCTGGCAACTTCTTTAGCTGTAATATTCCATGTTTTTAAAGGGTTACTTATTAATATTAAATCAGTGTCTTTAAATACTTTTTCATCTTTATTTTTATTAAAATATCTAAGGCTTATTATAGTTTTTATACCTAGTTCATTAATAAGTGGTAAATCTTCTAATTTTAATTGTTTACTTCTATATACTCCCTCATCTAATTTGTACATATTTTTTTCTTTATTAATCAATAAAGTATTATCATTTGAATATACAAAACAAGATAAAAATAGTAAAAATAATAATATAGTTTTTTTCATAACACCTCTTTTTTAAAATATTTCATTATCACTAGGGATAATTTCCTTATTTTTAAACATTTCTAATAATTTTTCTACAGTTAAATTCTTCTTTTCTTCCCCTTTTATGTCAAATATTATATTCCCTTTATGTAACATTATTAATCTATTTCCATATTTTATTGCATCTTCCATATTATGTGTAATCATAAATGTTATTAAGTTTTCATTAGAATTAACTATTTCATTTGTTTTTTCAAGTATAATTTTTGCAGTTTCTGGATCAAGTGCAGCAGTATGTTCATCAAGTAATAATAATTTTGGTTTATTAAAAGTTGACATTAAAAGTGATAAACATTGTCTTTGCCCACCAGAAAGTAAACCAACATTTGTTTCAAGTTGATTTTCTATACCTAAACCAAGTGTTTTAAGACTTTCTTTAAATTCTTCTATTTTAGATATCTCAAGTCCAAACCCGAATCCAAACTTTTTACCCTTATTATATGCCATAGACATATTTTCTAATACTGTCATAGATGGAGCTGTTCCACTTGAAACATTTTGATGAACTTTTGAAATTAAATTTGCTCTTTTATGTGCTTTAAGCTTTTCTATATTAAGTCCCTCAAGTAATATTTCTCCACTATCTAATTCTATTTCTCCACTTAATGTATTTAAAAATGTAGACTTTCCCGCACCGTTAGACCCTATAACTGTAATAAAATCTCCTGCATTTGCCTCAAAATTTAAATTATCAAATACTATTTTAACTTCACCTAACTCACTATAGAATTTCTTATTTAAATTTATCATTTTAAGCATTATTCTTACCTCTTTTCTTTCCTACTGCAAGTATAACAGCAAGGAATAATGCAGTAATTATCTTAACATCAGTTGGTCTTATTGATAATTTAGATATTAATTCTTGACTAAAGCCTAATATATAGAATAATTCATCTGTAATTGATGATGAATTAAGTGCAAAATTAATTATGATATAGTAAATAATAGAACCTAAAATAACTATAGATATATTATTTATAGATCTACTTCTCTTAATTACTCCCATACCAAATATTATTGATGCAAGACCTATTATTATTGTTCCAACAGATGAAGATAAATCTACTACTTTAATATATTGAGCAAAAAATGCTCCAGAACTTGCCACAAGTAAATTAGATAACATTAACCCTATAATCTTAACCCTATTTACACTTACTCCTAAATTAGAAACTAATACTTCATTATCTCCTAAGGCTCTAAGTATTAATCCGAACTTAGATGTTAAGATATAGTCCATAATTAATTTTATAACAAAAACTATTAATAATAGTAAATACATTGAAATATCTTTACTGTAATACACATATCCTATTGAAAAAATATATATTAATATATATATTATTAAACTTTTTAAGGCATCTTTATCTGGTTTTATTCTTCTATCGTATAAAACTTTAATAATTAGTAATATTATTGATATTATTATAAATAAAGTAAAATATTTCTCATAATTTATTATATAAAACCAACTTTGTTCATTTTCTAAAAACACATTAGGTTTATTAAGTATTCTAGCATTTATACTATATAGAGCTGTCATAGTTATTATACCTGACAATAATTTATTTATTCCATATTTTACATGTAAAATACCTGTAATAAATCCTGAAATCATTCCTGCAATAGCTGAAAATATTAATCCTATTATAGGGTGAGTTGGGAATATTAACATAGTCCCAGCAAAAGTAAATCCTCCTAAAGTAAATGAACCATCTACTGTCAAGTCTGGAAAATCCAATATTTTGTATGTTATATATACTCCCATTACCATAATTGAATAAATTAATCCAAATTTAATAGATTCTGGAAGTAAGCCTATAAAAATCATTAAAGAATCCATATTCTAAAACTCCAATCCTAATAGTTTGGCAGTATCTTTATTGTATTCAAATTTTAAATTATCCATACCTTTTATTTCTATATCTTCAGGTTTTTCTCCATTTATAACTCTTATAGCAATCTTTCCTGCTTCTTTTCCTAATTCATAATAATCTATACCTAAAGTCATTAATATTCCTGAATCAACATGTGATTTTTCAGCACCCAAAGTTATTTTTTTAGTCTCTTTTGCTTTATCTGCTATAACATTTATAGTTGAAGCTACTAAATTATCCGTTGGTGTATATAGAGCATCTACTTCTTTTAATATAGATTCTGTTGCTATTGCTATTTCATTAATTTGACTTACAGATTTTTCAATTAATTCAATTCCATATTTTACAGTTATTTTCTTTAAATTTTCTACTTGAATTACTGAATTTTGTTCCCCCGAACTATATATTACTCCTAATTTTTTAATTTGAGGCATTATATCCTTTAAAAGTAATATTTGTTTTTCTATATCAACAATGTCTAGTACTCCCGTAACATTCTTATTTATTAATCCTGAAGACTTTGCATCTGTAACCGCTGAAATAACTATAGGTATTTCTTCTGTACTATTTTGTGCAACTTGTGCAGTAGGTGTCGCAATAGCATATATTAAATCAACCTTTTGATTTACTAATTTTCTAGTATTTAACACCAGCGTTGAAATATCTCCATTTGCATTTGTTTCTATAAATAGAGTATTAATTCCATTCATTCTCAATTCATCTTTAAACCCATTTCTTGTAGCATTCAATGCTGGATGGTCAACTATTTGACTTATACCAATTCTATAATCTGCTCTTTCCTTTTTATTTAATAATAAAAAAGTTACAACAGTTCCTAACAAAGCTAATATTAACAATATTTTTTTCATATTTCCCCTCCTTGAGTTTTTATAATTTTAACACAGTCATCTTTATTTGTAAAGCATATTATTATAAATAAAAAGATGATTTAAAATCTTTTTTATTAAACTTTAAATCATCTATATTTTTACACAAATTTATATAGTAATCCTAAATCTACTCCATTAGCTCTATATCCAACCTCATTAAATCTATGTGCAACATTTAACCATACACTTAATTTATTATTTAAGTTTACATCTCTTAAGCCCCACTTTAACTCAAATGTGTTCTTATTTGCATTATAATAATATCCAGCATCAGATACCTTAACTCCTGCTAAATTAACATCATAATTCCAATTAAACTCCACATATGGATTTACATTACTAACATCTGTATACATCGTTATATTTGTACCAAGTCTTGACCTTAAATTTGAACCTAAATTCCAAAAGTA
>NZ_LKKW01000039.1 GCF_001891165.1 Streptobacillus ratti
AGTCATAGGGAGGATAGTAAGTATTATTTAAGGAGAGTATTTAGGAGTATAGAGGAGTTAAAAAGAGGAGTAAAAAAGTATTGTAGTAGATATAATAATATAAGGAGAAAAGTACTAAACTTTAAGAGTCCGAATGAGGTAGTAAGAGAGTATCAAAATAGTTTAACAAATTAATAAAAATGTAAAAAAGGTGACTAAGTGGTTAATTACACACTTATACAGAAACTTTTTAAATATTTTGTTACATATGTTTGACAACTAAACAACAAAATATAATTTAGAAAACATTTTTACTTTAAAAAATGCAGTATATATGTTAAAATTAAAGTAATGTATTTTAGGAGGGAAAAATGTCTAAATATAAAAAAAGTAAAAAGAATATAAATAAGAATATAAATAATAACAACCCTAGTGTATGGATAAATACAACTATATTAATCATAGCAATATTTTTGCTTGGATTAGTATTAATGGAAAGATTCATATCTACTGACACTTTTATAGAAACTTTTTTAGGTTTAATAGTTGTAAATTTAAAAATAGTTTTTGGTAAAACAATAACAATATTTCTTTTATTAGTAATAGCATTTAATTTCTTTGCAATTAAAAATAGAAAAAGAATAAGTTATATGCCTTTGATAAGAAAAATAATGTGGATACTTTCCTTTATATTTTTATCAATGAGCTTAACTGTTTTTAGTTTAGGCAAAATAACAGGAACTACAATGTTTGATGCAGGACAGGAAATATTATCAAATGCCTTTATGTATAAAGGTGGAGGAATAATAGGAGCTATAGCTTCTATACCTTTCTTTTCTGTAGTAAATGAAACTTGGTTTTTTGTTCTAACTGTTATAATGTTTCTAATTACATCTTTTTTTGCTATGGGTAAAACTATTAGATTAATATATTTAAATATAACAAACACTTTAGACTATTATTCAAGTGATGAATATTTAAATAAGAAAAAAATAATTGAAGCAAAGAAAACATATGAAAAAAGATTACAAGAAGCAGAAGATAAACAATTTGAAGAAAATTTTGTAAACTATTTTGTAAATAAGACTAATAAAAAGTTAGATGATGAAATATTTAAGAAATTAGATGAAGACAAAATTGAAGAAAATAAGGAAGTAGAATATTATAGTGAAAAAGAATTGAGTGCTAAGCAAAAAGAGTGGAATAGATATTATGATAGAATGCTTGAAATTAGAAAATATGAAATAGAAAAATCTAAATTAGAGCAAGAAAAAAAAGCACTTAAAAAAATAGCAGAAGATAATTATGAGGCATTAAATAAAAATGAAAATCAAATAGAAATGTCTAAAGCTATTGATGATTTAGAAGAAGATACTATATACAATGAAACAATAAATGAAATAATTGATGAAATGCAAGAAGATTTAGAAGTTGAAAATCAAATTGAAGAAATGCAGGAAAAAGATATTTCAAGAGATGTTATAGAACATATTGAAAATAAAACTGAGGATAAGTTTATAGAAGAAGTTATTCAAAAACCAGTTCAAGCTATAGATAGAGAAGAATTAAAGCTTGCACTTTCAGAAGTATTTAAGGATAAGAGTATGGACCCTGAAAAAATATCTGAAATGAAAAAAGAAATAGAAAGTAACATAGAGAATTTAGAAGAAGTATTAAGAAATTTTGGAGTAGATGCAAAAGTTGTTGATTACGGAACTGGACCAACTATTACAAGATATGAGATAAAAATACCTAAAAATGTAAGAGTTAAAAAAGTTACTGAGCTTGAAGATGATATAGCTATGTACTTAAAGGCTGAAAGAATAAGAATAGAAGCTCCTATTCCTGGGAAAGATGCTATAGGTATAGAAACACCAAATAAGATAAAAGAACCAGTGTATTTTTCTAATCTAATTAAATCAAGAGAACTTGACCAAGGTATATTACCTGTTGTGTTAGGTAAGGATATAGTTGGGAATAATAAGATAATAGATATTGCAAAACTTCCTCACTTATTAATAGCTGGAACTACAGGAAGTGGTAAATCAGTTTGTATTAATACAATAATTTCATCTTTAATAAGTAAAAAAAGTGATGATGAAGTTAAATTCATAATGGTAGATCCTAAAATGGTAGAACTTATGCCATATAATGGGATAGCACATTTATTAACCCCTGTTATTATAGATCCAAATATGGCATCTATAGCACTTAAATGGGCAGTAAATGAAATGGAAGAAAGATACAAGAAACTTGCAAGTCTTGGGCTTAGAAATATAGAGGCATATAATAAGAAATATGTTAAAGAAAAATTACCATATATAGTAATAATAATAGATGAGTTAGCAGACCTTATGATGGTATCTTCAAATAGTGTAGAACAATCTATAGCTAGAATTGCTCAAAAAGCAAGAGCTATAGGTATACATTTAATAGTAGCTACTCAAAGACCGTCTGTTGATGTAGTAACAGGTATGATTAAAGCTAATCTTCCAAGTAGAATATCATTTGCTTTAAGATCTAATACAGATTCAAGAACAATTTTAGATCAAGTTGGAGCAGAAAAATTACTTGGTATGGGAGATATGCTATTCTTAGATAATGGTAAGGCTAAACTTGAAAGAGTGCAAGGAGCATATATATCAGATGATGAAATTAATAAGTTGACAGATATTATTAAGAGTAAGAAAACAGCGATATATAATGAGGAAATATTAATCGAGGAAGAACAAAGTAGTAATAATAGAGATCCACTTTATGAAAAAGCAGTTGAAATAGCTAAAAGACCTAATATAGATAGATTATCTATTTCATTATTACAAAGAGAGTTAAGTACAGGATTTAATAGAGCATCAAAATTATGTGAAGAACTTAGAAATAATGGTGTTATTGATGAGCAAAATAGATATATAAATTCGGAGTTAGATTAAAGAGAGGAAAAATATGTTTAGAAATTTAATTAAGAAATTTAAAAAAACTTTTATTTTAAATAAAAATACTAAGGATATAGGAATAGATTTAGGTACGGCTAATACTGTTCTTTATGTTAAGGGAGAAAATATAGTAATAAATGAACCAACATATGTTGCAGTAAATACTAAAAAGGAAGATAATATAGAATTTATTGGAAAGAAAGCTAAAGAAATAATGGGAAGAACTCCTGGGTATATGGAAGTAAAAAGACCTTTAAAAAATGGAGTTATATCTGATTATGAAATTACTGAGAAAATGTTATCTATCTTTTTAAGTAAAATTAAAAAAGGAGAACTGTATAATGATAGAGTAATAATATGTGTTCCAAGTGGAGTTACTCAAGTTGAAAGACGTGCAGTTGTTGATGCAGTTAAAGATGCTGGAGCAAAAGAAGTTTATTTAATTGAAGAACCAATAGCAGCAGCAGTTGGTGCTGGAATAGATATGTTTGAACCTAAGGGACATTTAATAGTTGATGTAGGTGGTGGAACTACAGAAATAGCCTTTATAGTTTCTGGTGGAGCTGCAAAAACACATTCTATTAAAACTGCAGGAGATCAATTAAATATAGATATTATTGAATATATTAGAGAAAACTTTAATTTAAATATAGGGGAAAAAACAGCAGAAGATTTAAAAATTTCTGCAACTAATTCAGATGATTTAGAAGAACTATATCAAATTAAAGGGGCTGAATCTGTAACAGGAATACCTAAAGAAGTTAAAATTTCTGTTAAAGAAGTTAATGATGCTATTAATAAGAGTATAGATCATATAATATATGAAATAGATAAGGTTATAGAAGAAATTACACCAGAAATAGCTGCTGATATATATGAAACAGGGATATATTTATCTGGTGGAGGAGCAAGTATAAGAATATTAAAAAATAAAATAGAAGAAAAATTTAAGTTAAAAGTTACAGTATGTAATGAACCTATATATGCTGTAATAAATGGAATTGCAAATATATTCCAAGATTTTGTAAAATACAAAAATATGTTAATTCCAACTACTAATGAATATTAAGGGGAACTATGAAATCAGATTTAGAAGCTATCTTATTTATCTCTAAAGAAAGTATAAGTCTTTCAGAATTATCATCTTTTTTTAAGGTAAATGAAGATGATATGAAAAAAGTTATAGAAGAATTAGTTAATGAGTATAAAGAAAAAGGTATAAATGTATGTTTTGAAAATGAAGAAGTATTTTTAAGGACTAATGCTTTAAAAGGAGAACTTATTAAAAATTTTTTCACTCCAGAACTTAAATTAAGAAAATTATCTAAATCTTCTTTTGAAGTTTTAGCTATAATTGCGTATAAAGGGCCTATAACTAAATCTGAAATAGAAGAGATTAGAAGTTCTGGTGCAGATCATATTATACCCATATTACTTGATAAGAAGTTAATATATGTTAGTGGTAGAAAAAAAGCTTTAGGTAACCCTAATCTATATGAAGTAACTGATGATTTTTATGCTTATCTAGGTATAGGGAATAAAGAGGAGTTACTAGAATTTGATAAAAGCAACTGGTTGATGAATGGAAAGGAAGAAAATGAGAATAAATAAGTATATAGCTGAATCTGGATTTTGTTCTAGGAGAAAAGCTGATGAATTAATTATTGATGGTAGAGTTACTATTAATAAAAACATCGCTATAATAGGTAGTGAGGTAGAAGACGGAGATATAGTTAGAGTAGACGGAGAAAAGGTTACAGTTAAAAGAGAATATGAATACTATATCTTAAACAAACCTAAAAGAGTATTATGTTCTAATGAAGATAAACAAGGAAGAGTGCTTGCTGTAAATTTAATTAAATCTAAAAAAAGATTATTTACTTATGGTAGGTTAGACTATATGACAGAGGGGTTAATAATAGTTAGCAATGACGGAGATATATATAATAATGTTATGCACCCTAAGAAAAAACTATACAAAAGTTATGTGGCAAAGATAGATAGTGATATAACTGATGATCATATAGAAGCTTTAAAACATGGAGTAGTTATTGAGGGACAAAGAACTCTTCCAGCAAAAGTTAAAGCAATAACAAAAAGAGAAATAAGGGTTGCTATACATGAGGGAAGAAATAGACAAATTAGAAAAATGTTTGAAGTTTTAGGTTATACAGTTAGAAGTTTAACAAGAGTAAAAGTTGGAGAACTTTCACTTAAAGGATTAGAAACTGGGAAATATAGAAAAATGACAGAAGATGAAATTAAATATCTTAAAAGTCTATAATAAAATAATTTAAGGTGATAGAAATTTAAATACTTTCACCTTTTTTATTGACTTTCATATCTATTTAGAGTATAATCTAATTAGATAAATATAGAAATAGAGGTGATATTATGTTTAAAGAAACATTTAAAGCTCTTTCAGATCCAATTAGAAGAGAAATTTTATTACTTTTAAAAAAAGGTAGAATGAATGCTGGAGAAATATCTAGTTCATTTGATATATCTGCCCCAACCGTTTCATATCATTTAAATTTATTAAAAAAAGCAGATTTAATACGTGAAACAAAATTCAAAAACTATATTTATTATGAATTAAACATATCAGTTTTTGAAGAATTAATTTTATGGTTTAATAACTTTAGAGGAGATGATGTGCATGTTAAATAATAAAAAAATATTAATTTCAATTTTATTATGTTTATTACCTGTAGCTTATGTTTTATTGATATATGATAAGTTACCTGAAATGATACCAACACATTGGAATTTTAGTGGAGAAATTGATGGTTATACTTCTAAAAAAGTATTTGTATTTGGTATGCCTATATTTTTTGCAGTTATGAATATCTTTACAATATTTATGGCTAAGGCAGACCCTAAAAAAATGGGAAATAATAGTTTTTTATTTAAAAATATCTTATGGATATCACCTATATTTATTAATCTTATTATGATATTTACTGTATTAATAGCCTTGGGATATAACATAGATGTTCCAAAAATCGTAAAGATTTTTGTAGGGATAGTTCTAATAATAGTTGGAAATTACTTACCTAAATGTAAGCAAAACTATACTATAGGAATTAAAACACCTTGGACTTTAAATGATGAAGAAAATTGGAATAAAACTCATAGATTTGGAGGTAAAATATTTGTGATTTCAGGAATAGTAACTATTTTATCTATATTTATACCTTATTTATACATTGTTAGTTTATTTCTTTTTTTCCTAATTCTAATTTATTCATATTTGTTACATAAAAATAAAATGAAATAAGCTCTCTATTGAGGGCTTGTTTTATTTTCCACTTATTATTATATATTTTTTATACTTTCATAATGTAGGATACAAGTAAAAAAAATTTAGTTAAAAAACTCAATATATTTTTTTTGCTTTTTTCTTGTTATTCATAAAATTATGTAATATAATAGATATTATAATGTTTTTGAAGTAAATATATTTAATTTCACTTCAAAAAATTTGAATAAATATATAAATTGAAAGGAGATTATTATGATAGGAATTATTATAGCAAGCCATGGTAATTTAGCAAGTGGTATTCTTGAAACAAGTAAAATGATACTTGGAGATGTTGAGAATTTAGCTGCTGTGGGTATCTATCCAAATGAAGGACCAGAAGATTTAAGAAATAAGATTGTAGAAGCTGCTAAATCTTTTGATAATCAAAATGAAGTGTTAGTTTTAGTTGATATATGGTCAGGTTCACCATTTAATCAAGCAAATGCTTTAATGGCAGAATATCCAAATTGGGCTATAGTAACAGGGGTTAATTTACCATTACTAGCAGAAGCTATAGATGTTAGAGATGATGTAGCTACTGCACATGAATTAGCATCAAAAATTTTAAATGAGGGTAGAGAGGGAATTAAAGTTAAACCTGAAGAACTTGAACCTAAAAAAGTTAGAAAACAAGTTGCAAATTTAAATACAGATTTAGGTAATGGTAAGATTACATATGTATTAGCAAGGGTTGATACAAGATTACTACATGGTCAAGTTGCTACTTCATGGACAAAATCAACTAAACCAGATAGAATTATAGTTGTTTCAGATTCAGTATCAAAAGATACATTAAGAAAAACTATGATAACAGAAGCTGCACCTCCAGGGGTTAAAGCTAATACAGTGCCAATTGATAAAATGGTAGAAGTTGATAAAGATCCTCGTTTTGGAAATACAAAAGCTATGCTTTTATTTGAAACACCTCAAGATGCTTTAAAAGCTATAGAAAAAGGTATGAAAATAGAAGAATTAAATATAGGTTCTATGGCACATTCTGTAGGTAAAGTGGCTATAACAACTTCTTTAGCAATGGATATGAAAGATGTAGAAACTTTAGAAAAATTAATTAGTTTAGGTGTTAAGATGGACGTTAGAAAAGTTCCTTCTGATTCACCAGAAAATATAGAATATATTCTAAAGAAAGTTAAAGAAAAATTTTAAAATAATTCAGGAGGAATAAATATGTCAATAATAACAATTTTATTGGTTGTTTTAGTTGCATTCTTAGCTGGTATGGAGGGAGTGTTAGATCAATTCCAATTTCACCAACCACTAGTTGCATGTACATTAATTGGTCTTGTTACAGGGCATTTAACTGAGGGTATTATTCTTGGTGGTTCATTACAAATGATAGCATTAGGTTGGTCAAATGTTGGAGCTGCAATAGCACCAGATGCAGCACTTGCTTCAGTAGCATCAGCTATAATAATGGTTTTAGGATTAAATGGAGGAGAAGCAGATATTACTAGATCAATAAACTCAGCAATAGCACTTGCTATACCTTTATCAGTAGCAGGATTATTCTTAACTATGATAGCTCGTACAATTTCAATTTCAATAGTTCACTTAATGGACGGAGCTGCTAAAAAAGGGAATATTAGAAGAATAGAAATATTACAATTTTTAGCTTTATTTATTCAAGGGTCACGTATTGCAATACCTGCATTATTACTATGTATAATTCCATCATCAGCAGTTACAAGTATGTTACAAGCAATGCCAAGTTGGCTTTCAGATGGAATGGCAGTTGGTGGAGGAATGATAGCAGCAGTTGGATATGCTATGGTTATCAATATGATGTCAACTAAAGAAGTTTGGCCTTTCTTTATAATAGGGTTCTGTTTAGCTGCTATAAGTCAATTAACTCTAATTGCACTTGGGGCAATAGGTGTAAGTTTAGCTTTAATATACTTAGGATTAAAAGAAGCAGCAGTATCTTCAGGTAATGGTTCTAGTTTAGGTGATCCATTAGATGATATATTAAATGATTATTAGGATTTGGAGGATTTGAAATGGAAAAGAAAATAACATTATCTAAAAAAGATCGTTTTAAAGTAGCTGTGCGTCATCAATTCCTTCAAGGTTCTTGGAATTATGAACGTATGCAAAATGGTGGTTGGGCTTATTCTATTATACCAGCGATTAAAAAACTATATACAAAAAAAGAAGATCAAATAGCAGCATTAGAACGTCATTTAGAGTTCTATAATACTCACCCATATGTTTCAGCACCAGTTATGGGAGTTACATTGGCTTTAGAAGAAGAAAGAGCAAATGGTATTCCTGTTGATGATGCAGCTATACAAGGGGTTAAAATAGGAATGATGGGACCTTTAGCAGGAGTTGGAGATCCAGTATTCTGGTTTACAGCAAGACCTATACTTGGAGCACTTGGAGCTTCTCTTGCATTAGCTGGAAGTATATTAGGCCCTTTATTATTCTTCTTTGTATGGAATATTATGCGTTTTGCATTCTTATGGTATACACAAGAATTTGGATATCAAGTTGGAGTTAAAATAACTAAAGACTTATCAGGTGGATTACTTGGAAAAATTACTCAAGGTGCATCTATATTAGGTATGTTTATAATAGGTGGATTAGTTCAACGTTGGGTTAGCATATCATTTAAATCAGTAGTATCAGTTGTTAAACAAGCTGAGGGAGCATTTATTAATTGGGATACATTACCTAGTGGAACAGAGGGTATAAAGTCAGCATTAGAGCAATACAGTTCTCTTGGAGCAGCTGGATTAAATGTTGATAAAGTTACTACATTACAACAAAATATAGATTCATTAATACCAGGAGTATCAGCATTATTATTAACTTTATTATGTTGTTGGTTACTTAAGAAAAAAGTATCTCCAATTTCTATAATAGTAGTATTATTTGCAGTTGGAATTTTAGCAAGAGTTGCTGGAATAATGTAATATGATAGAATCTTTAAATAATAAAATAGATTTAACTATAAATGCAAGTTCTTTTTCTGGAATAATAAGTTATGGTAAAGTTCTTGTTGGTAATAAATCTTTTGAATATTATAATGATAGAAATATTAATGACTATATTCAAATACCTTGGGAAGAAGTTGAATATATTTCAGCTCAAGTTATTTTTAAGAAATGGGTAACGAGGTTTGTCATATTCACAAAGAGAAATGGTAAATTTTCATTCTCTACTAAGGATAATAAAAAGACATTAAAAGCTATTAGCAACTATATATATAAATCAAAAATGGTTAAATCTAAAACATTTTTACAAGTCATATTTTTAGGACTTAAAAGATTAATAAAAAGAATAAAATAGAATAAAAAATGTCCTGTGATGTACAGGACATTTTAATTATACTAATAACTATGCCAATTCACTATTTTTCAAAAAATTAAATAAATTTTTAGCATTTGACTTAAAAAAGAACCACATTTTTCTCTCTAGTCCATTATTATATTTAATAATAACTTTTCTATTTTTTATTTCAACATCTGAAATATTGTCTATATTTATTTTAAAAAAACCTAATATTAATATTTTTTCATCATAATATATAGTTCCTTTATTAGCAAAAATTACTCCAAATAAATATAGGGAAAAACCTAGTCTAATAAATATAAATATATTAAAATATATACCAGATAATAAAGATATAACTGAAAGAAAATAGAAACTATAAAGAAAAATTTCGCTAGAATTATTTTTCTTAAATTTCATAGAATGTTTTATCTTAAAAAATTCTAAATACAATAAATGGATATTAGTGATGAATAATAATGCAATCCATGATAGATTATCTGAATTATTTAGATTACTTAAATTAAATAGAAAACATAGTAATACTATATTAAAAACATAATATACCATATTTAGTTTTGTTTTGTTCATAAAAATCTCAACCCCTTTATTTTATATGATTATACCATAATATTACAAGTTTTATAGTAAAAAAATAAAAAATTGTCCTTTTTAAAGATGATAGGACAATTTGATTATTTTAATAATTATGTTAATTTAATATTTTTCAAAAAATCAAAGAAACTTTTACTACTTAATTCAGAGATGAATTTTATTTTTCTTTCTGTTCCATTATCATATTTGATAATTATTTTTTTATCTTCCATTTCGATTTTTGAAATATTTTCTATATCTATTTTTAAAAAACCTAATATCAATATTTTGTTGCTATAATATATAGTTCCTTGATTAACAAAAAATGTTCCAAATAAATATAGGGAAAGTCCTAGTTCAATAGTGTAAAATTCTTTAAAATATATACCAAATAATAAAAGCATAGCTGAAAGTAGATAGAAAACATAAAGAAAAAATTCCCAGTAATCTTTTTTCTTAAATTTCATAGAATTTCTTATCTTAAAAAATTCTAAATACAATAAATAGATATTAATAAATAATACTATTGATGTAATAAATATATTAACCATATTATCTAATGTATTTTTACCATTTAGAGTGTATATAAAACATAGTAATACTATATTAAAAACATAATATACTATATTTAGTTTTGTTCATAAAAATCTCCATTCTTCATTTTATAAATAATTATACCACGATATTTTTAATGTTTAAAATATATATAATTTATTACTATAATTATTAATATTAATGTATAGAGATTAATAAATGTATAAAAATTTCACATGAAACTATTGACAAAATATCGTGGGGGGGGGGTATACTTGCTAATATATACTTAAAAAAGGTAAAAAAGGGAGAAAGAGTTATGAATAAAAGTTGGTATGTATTTTCCTTTGTTTTTTTAGTATCAATTTTAGCAAATGCTAGTAGTATAGATGAAAGAATAAATGAGGATATTAAAAAAATATATGATATTGAAAAAGGAATTAACTATGATAAAACAGTTAAAAATCCAAAAGGAGATATTCTTTTAAAAAAAGATGAAAAAGCAAGTTTTGAATTTAATGAAAATTTAGAAATTCCTAGAGAACTTAAAATACATTCAAAAGATAAAGAAAGACCAAATAGTTTGAAAATTGTAAATAATGCTAGTCTTTTACTTTCAGAAGGCCAGGACTATAATGCGAGCTTATTATCATTTATGGTAAATAATGGAAAAATTGAATCTAAACAACATGGACCTTTCTTATATTCAACATATGGGTATTTTAAAAATTCAAAAAATGCAGTATTGGAAGTTTTAGGAGATTTTATAGTTCTGGATGTTGGATTTAAAAAATTATTTGTTTTTGATAATGAGGGGGAAATATATGGAGGTGCTGGAGAACATGATATTGATATAAGGGGAGACGGAAATTTTAGTTTCATAAATAGGAAAAGTGGATTAATACGTAATGCTGGTACATATCTTGTTAATAATAAAGGTATTTTAAATTTTAAGAATGAGGGTAAATTTGATTACGATAAGGGCAAGGGAACAACAATTGTTTTTAGTAGTGGTCCTAGAGGAATGTTTGTAAATTCTGGAACAATAAATGCTGGTGCTTTTGTTGTTGATTTTGATTCTTCTAATAATGTTGAAAATATAGAAAATGATATAGGAAATTTTTTAAATGAAAAAAATGCTGTGTTGAAAACAATTGGATTTGAATATTTTGCTCCAAAAATGAATTTTAAAAATTTTGGATATATAGAGGTTGGTAATGAATATAAACTTCATGTTAGGTCTTTAACTGGAATAATGGAAAATAATGGTAGAATAAAAGGTGAACTTATTTTTCATAATCAACATGAGGCTTTTTATCATTATTATGAAAATGGTCGTAAAAAACCTAAAGAAGAAATAGAAGAATTAGACGCTAAAAAAAGAAAATTAGCTCCATTAATGGTAAACTTACAAAATGGTGTTTTAGAGGGAGATTTGATATTAAAAAGGAAAAATTTAAATGAAATAATAGTTACAATAAAATCAATGGACAAT
>NZ_LKKW01000040.1 GCF_001891165.1 Streptobacillus ratti
CCTTATTATTTACTGTATCACTTCCTATTAGTCTTAAAGTATCATTATATCCACGAGTACTATCTAGTATCCCTGTTACATTGTTCATTGATTTTATTGTAACTATTGTTTCGTTAATATTTCCTCCATAAAATGCCAAATCACCCTCTAATGTACCGTTTTGTAAATTTACTCTTAATGGCTGTAATTTTTTGACATCTTCAGATCTGCCGATTTCAAGATTTCCTTTAATTATACCATTATTTTCTATTAATCCAGTTAAACCAATTATACCAAAATCATATGGTCCAATTTCCATAATACCAAAATTTTTAAAATTTATTTGACCAGTTACATAAGTAAATCCCATTGATTTAATTATACCTGTTTTTGTATTTAAAAAATTTCCTTTTGAATTATTTGCATATAAAGTCTGTCCATTACCATTATCTCCAATACGAATATTAAGAGTCTGAGCATTTATTTCCCCAGAATTTACAATATCTACCCTTTCACTAGCCTCCATAGTAATTATTAATTCATTATATTTATCATAAACTATTTTACCCTCATTCTTAAAGTTTAAATTTTCACTATTTGAAAGCATAATACTACTGTTACTATAAATTTTTCCTGTTTTTCTATTTATGAAACTTATACTTTTCGGTAATCCAATAGATATGTTACTATAAATTGTCCCCTCATTATCTAAAACTGCTAATTCTTTTGACAAAATATCAAATCCTGTAGAATATTCATCAGATTCAAAATTATTAATTATTGCATTTTTTGAATTTTTAAAATATATATTTTTTGAATACAATTTAATAAGATCATATTCTGTAGTCTCAATTTTCTTATTATTTACTATATAAATTAAATTCATATCTTGTTTAACTTTATCATGTTCATCTTTATCCCATTTAAAAAGTTCTTCATCAGTTAAAATATTAGCATTATTTATAATCTTTAAACTATTTTGTTTTTTACCTTTTTTTAAATCAATTTTAAGTTTTTTAGAAAGTGTAAAATCTTTATTTAATTCTGCACTTATGTTCTCCTCATTTTCTATAATAATCTCATCTGGATCTTTCAAAATCTTATCATAGTTAATACCTTTTTCAATTTCATGTATTTTTTTTATATCTTCATTTATTCTATCATCAATTGTTTCAGCATTAGCCAAAATCGACATAAAAAAAATGAAACTCCTAACATACCAGTTTTTACTCACAACCATATTCTCCTTTTTTTACTTTTTTAAGTATATGTAAACAGTATACCCCCCCCCCCCACGATATTTTGTCAATAGTTTTATGTGAAATTTTGTTACAATTAATTTTATTATGTAATTTTTTTAAATAAAAAAAACACGCATAATTAATAATTAAGCGTGTTTCCTATTCTTCTTATTTTTTATCATAAGGGAAATCATCAGGATCTAAACTAAATCTAACTCCCTCATTCATCATATCTATAAGTTTTAAATCTTCATCATCTAAAGTGAAATTTTGAGAATTAAAATTCTCTATTATTCTTGATGGTGTTTCTGATTTAGGTATAGCATAAATACCTCTTTGTATATGCCAATTTAATATTACTTGTGATGAAGTAACATTATATTTACTAGCAATATTTAATAAGATTTTATCATCTAAATATTTAGCTTTTGCTATAGGCATCCATGCTTCCACTTGTATTTCTTCTTTTTTCAAATATGATCTAAGTTCAGGTTGAGAAAATTTAGGGTGTAATTCTACTTGATTAAAAAATGGTTTAACAGAACAATGTTGTTTAAGTTTTTCTAAATGATGTATTTTAAAGTTACATACACCTATTTCTTTTACAGCACCCTCATTTTTTAATCTTTCCATCGCCTTATATGATTCTATAAATTTTTCTGGGTGTGGCCAATGTGCTAATAAAATATCTATTTTACCATCAAGTAGCTTATGGCTGTTTTCAAAAGATTTTAAAGTATCATCATAACTCATATCGCTAGGCCAAATTTTAGTAGTAATTACTAATTCATTTTTCAATTTACAAGTCTTTAAAAAATTCCCTATAAAAGCTTCATTCCTATAATATGTAGCAGTGTCTATCAATCTATAACCAGCATCTATTGCAGTCTGAAGTGCAACTTCCATTTTTTCTTCATCAGTAATCTTATATACACCAAATCCTAATTTACCTATATTCATTTTTCCCCCTTTATTTACATATAGCTAAAGAACCCATAGGATCCCATGGTTTAAGTACTATAGGGTCATTATTTAATTTATCTTGTAATTCTTGTGATAAATATTTTTTATTAACTACTATTTGATATGTATATTTATCCATCCATTCATCACTCATTACAAAATATCCTTTTTCACCATTTGCTTCTCCCCAGCTATTTTCAACTTTCCATCTAGTTGATTTATCATCAATAATATTTACTCCTGATAAAACCATAGCATGTGTCATTAAACTCTCACAATAGTCAAGGTTTGATGATTTACTTTGTTCAAACTTAATTCCAAAACTTTTTTCAAATTCAAATAAATTTAAATCCATTATTCCTAAAGTTCTTTGTGAATTTTGTCCAACATCGCAACCAAACCATACAGTTTCTCCATCACTAATTTGTCTTATAGCTAATTTTTTAAACTCATCCATAGGTAAATTTAAGTATCTAACAGGTTTTCCACCTATTACATTACCTAAATATTCTACAGTAAACATTTCATAGAATGGTTTATCTTTAGTAGGTGCATTTATTATACTTACATATTCATTTAAATCAACATTAATGTATTTATTATAGAAATCTTTTGGATTAATATTTAAATCTCTGTGGAATTTTTTATTCTTATCATAGTATTCAAAATTAAATGTTTTAGGTGGCACACCTAACATAACACATAAGAAAGCGTATATTTCTTCCATCATAGTTTCTTTTAATTCATATAATCCTGACTCATCTAAATCACTATTTCTTAATATTTCAGCGTTAAGTCTTAACTTTTTATTTAAAAGTGTGTTAAGCATAGCAGAATTTGAAGAATGATATACTTCTGGCATTACACTCTTAGGTACTACTCCATATTTTTGTATTAAAGATACTACCATATCCCATTGTCCACCATCTTGTTGAGGTACAGCTAATAAATGGTGTACTATTCTTGAGTCTATATCTTCATTATGTGTTTTAATTATTGCATCTAAGAAAAAATTAGATTTTTCTAATTTATCCCAGAAGAAAGTATATGTTTGTGATAACTCAAAATTTTCTAAATTGTATTCTTTATTCATCTTATGTCTTAACGTATTAAGAGCAGCAAATATCCAACATCTTCCACTTGATTTCTGATTTGATACTTTCCCTGTTTCAATATTTTCAGAAAATACATGTATAGTTTCAGCAAATACATCATTATTAATTACTGCATCACTAATTCCCATTCTAAGAGTTGCATTTTGTAATACTCTAAAATTTCTTTCGTTAAATTTTTGTTCCATTTTTTCAAGATTCATAAAAAATCCCTTCTTTCTAATCCATATATTTTATTTTTTCTTTAACTTTATCTAACGTTATATACGTTTCATTTTCAAATTCTTTTTCAAGAATTTCAATTTTATCATCATCTAAGCCTAAATACATAGCAAATGATTTTAATTGTAATTTCATATGTCCCTTTTGTATTCCCTCAGTAACTAATGCTCTAAGTGCAGCAAAATTTTGTGCAAGTCCTACACAAGCAGTAATTTCTGCAAGTTCTTTTGCATTTGGATTTCCAAGTATTTCAAGAGATATTTTACTTGTAGGATGTACACCAACAGACCCACCAAAACTAGCTATAGCTAAAGGTAATTCTATACTACCATGTAATATTCCGTTTGAATACTTCCAACTAGTTAAACTCTTATACTTTCCATCTCTTGAAGCATAAGCATGAAGTCCTGCCTCTATTGCCCTCCAATCATTACCTGTTGCAAGAGCAATAGCATCTATACCATTAAATATCCCCTTATTATTTGTTACAGCCCTGTATGTATCTACATTTGCAAATTCTATTGCTTTTTCTATTTTTTTACCTAATTTTCCTTCTATTTCTATAAAACATTCAGCTTTAACCATACTAGATGTAGAATAATTAGATATTATACTCATAAGTTTAGTACCTAAACAAACTTCAAGTATTATAGGGGTTATACTTTCAAGCATAGTATTTACAGTATTTGCTCCCATAGCATCTACAGTATCTACATAAAGATATATAATTAAAAAATTTTCCCTCCTTTCTATTTTAATATCTTTTGCTCCCCCTCCTAAATTAACTATACTTTCTTGGGCTTCATTAGCTATTTTTAATAGTTTATCTTTAATATTACTAATATCATTTTTAGCTTTTTCAAAATTTTCAATATCATATATAGCTATCTGCCCAATAATCAATCTATCTATTATTTTTGCTTTAAATCCTCCACTTTTTTTAATTATCTTAGCTGCATTACATGCTGCTGCTATTACCGAGGGTTCTTCTATAGCAAAAGGTATAACATATTCTTTACCATTAATTAAAAAATTAGTAGCTATACCAAAAGGTATTCCATACACACCTATTTGATTTTCTATAAATTTATCTGCCATTTCATTACTTAATACCATGGAATTATTTAATAAATTAAATGTATCTTCACTAATATTTCCATTTTCTTTAAGTAATTTTATTCTTTCTTCTCTACTTTTTTTATAGCTATTTTTCCACATAATTTCTCACTTCATATATTCTTTTATGATTTGATATTTCTTTTAAGTAAGCATCATCATCTATATTTCCTAAATCTATACTTCCTGTTTCATCTAAATTAATATCTTCAAAAAATATATCTTCATATTCTTTAACAGAATATCTCTTTCTACTATTTATTTTGTATTCTATATTTTCTTTATTTAAACTTTCCTTATATTTTTCAGCTAAAGTTACAGAGAAAAATTCAGCAACAGCTCCTGAGCCATAACTAAACATTCCTATTTTATCTCCAGGTTTAATATTTTTAGAATTAAGTATTAAAGAAAGCATAGATAAGTATAGAGAACCTGTATAAATATTACCTATCCTTTTGTTATATATAACACTTGCTTCAAATTCTTTCAATAATTTTTCATCATTTGTTATACTATTTAACCCTTTATATGCCATTTTAGTATATGGAACATGTAAACATATAGCCCTGAAATCAACATCATTTAAACGACTATACTCACTATATGCTTTTTTAAGTAATTCTAAATATTTTTCAACTGAAAATTTACCATCTACTAATGCGTATTTTGAATAAGTTGGTCTCCAAAAATCCATAATATCTTCACTACAAGAAATCTCATCATTATTAAATATTACTATACTTGGATTACTAGATACTAACATAGCTATTGCACCTGCACCTTGAGTTACTTCTCCTCCTGTATTCTTACCATATTTTGCTATATCTGCTGCTATTACAAGAACCTTAGAATTAGGATTTATTGCAATATGTGCCTTAGCATAATCAAGTCCTGCTGTAGCTCCAAAACATGCTTGTTTTATTTCTATGCACTTACAATAATCATTAATTCCTAAGTAGTTTTTAATATATATACTAGCAGCCTTAGATTCATCTATAGAAGATTCAGTTCCAAATATGACTAAATCTATATCTTTTTTATCCTTTTCTGTCAAAATATCTCTTGATGCTTTTATTGCAAGAGTAACTATATCTTGATTTTTAGAAGTAAATGACATTTCAAGTTGTCCTATACCTTTAACAAATTTATCTACATCTACATTTCTTGCTATAGCTAAATCCTTAATATCTAAATATTTATCAGAAAATTCTACACCTATTTTATCTATTCCTATTTTCATAATTATCTTTCAATTAAAATCGAAATTCCCTGACCTCCTCCTATACAAAGAGTTGCTATTCCTCTTTTAAGATTTCTTCTTATTAATTCATGGACTAAAGTTACTACTATTCTAGCTCCACTTGCTCCTATTGGGTGACCAAGAGCTATAGCTCCACCATTTACATTAACTTTATCTTCTGGAATATTTAATTCCTTATTAAATGCAAGTGAAACTGCACTAAATGCCTCATTTACTTCAAAAATATCTATATCTTCAACTGTTAAATTGAATTTTTCAAGTAATTTTTTAGTAGAATATATTGGAGCAAGTCCCATAACACTAGGGTCATTTCCTACTGTTGCAACCCCCTTTATATTTGCAAGTATTTCCATATTATTTTCTTTTACATATTCACTACTAGCTAAAATTAACATTGCTGCTCCATCATTTATACCTGATGAATTACCTGCAGTTACTTTCCCATTATCTTTAAATACTGTTTTTAATTTAGATAGTTTTTCTCTTTCTAAATTAAATCTTGGATACTCATCTACCATTTCATTATATATTTCTTCCTTAAAATATCCATTTTCTATAGCATTTTGTGCTTTTTTTTGTGAATTAAATGCAAAATCATCTAAATCTTCTCTACTAAACCCATAAATATCTACTATATTTTCAGCAGTAATACCCATATGAATATTTGAAAAAGCGTCTGTTAATCCATCTTTTAACATATTTTCACTACCAGTCATTTTTTCTATACCACCAACTAGTACTATATCATTATTACCACTTACTATACTATTATATCCTAGTTCAATTGCTTTCATTCCTGAACCACAGACCATATTTACTAAAAATGCTGGAACTTCTTTTCCAAGATTTCCCTTAATAGATATTTGTCTTGCAATATTTTGTCCCAAGTTATTTGCTAAAACATTACCTAATATTACCTCATCTACTTTGATATCACTAGTAATACTCTTTAGTAAATCGGCTGAAAAATCAACTAATTCTACATCTTTATACATACCATTATACTTAGCTATCGCTGTTCTCTTAGCTCTAATTATTGATACCAAACTTCCTCCTAAAATTTTTCCATAATACTAATTATATCGTTTATTTGAAATTTTATCAACTAAAACAATTTTTTATATAAAAAAACAGAAGTAACTTTATACTTCTGCTTTCCAATACTATTATTTATGCTCATGCTCCATATTACTTGCATATCCTTTACTTGCTTTTCCAACTTGGAAATAATTTGCAACTTTACCATTCATTTCAACAAATGCTTCTGTTCCTTTAATTCCTAAAACTATTGTTTTATCAGTATTAGCAAACATTTCTCCTGATGCACTTACAATTTTTTCTAAATTATATTCCATTCCATCTATTCTTACAAATGCGTTATCTCCTTTAAGAACTGCTAAAACATGTGAATGAGGTTCTCCTTTAATACTATGATAATTTAAAACTATTTCTTCTATAATTTGTTGCATAGCTTCAAAATTAGTTACTTCTCCATTAATTTCAACAAATGCTCCTGTTCCTTTAATTCCTAAAACTACTGTTTTATCAACATTAGCAAACATTTCTCCTGACGCACTTTTAATTTTCTTTAAAGTATAGTTTTTATCCCCTATATTAAGCAATGCTAAATCTCCACTAAGCATAGCTTTTCCTGTTTGTCCATCAGCCCCCATTAAGCTTACTACAGCATCATTTTCCATTACTTCTACAACAACTTTTTCACTTTTCACCATTTTTTGTGTATTTGCCATTGAATTTGAATTTGCGAATCCGCTAACAGCAAGTAACATTGCTGAAATAACCATTAATTTTTTCATTAAAATCACTCCTTATTGTTTATCTATATTCTAATTATACACTTTAATTTTATTTTTTCTCATATATCTTTATTAATTTTATCTTAGTTTTCCAAAAATTTTTCAAAGAAAAAGCAGAAGTAATCTCTTACCTCTGCATATATAGTCTTATTTGTTATCATGGTTATGGCCATGATTGTGTTCATGGTCATGTCCATGGTGGTGATGTTCTGTATTTTTTGCATAACCTTTATCTGCTTTTCCAACTTGGAAATAATTTGCAACTTTACCATTCATTTCAACAAACGCTTCTGTTCCTTTAATTCCTAAAACTATTGTTTTATCAACATTAGCAAACATTTCTCCTGATGCACTTACAATTTTTTCTAAATTATATTCCATTCCATCTATTCTTACAAATGCGTTATCTCCTTTAAGAACTGCTAAAACATGTGAATGAGGTTCTCCTTTAACACTGTGGAAGTTATAAACCATTTCATCTTCCATAACATGAACATGCTCTTGTGCTTTTTCTAATTTCATCATTTTTTGTGTACTTGGCATTGAATTTGAATTTGCAAACCCACTAACAGCAAGTAACATTGCTGAAATAACCATTAATTTTTTCATTTTACTTTCTCCCTATCTATTTTCTAATCTATTTAACAATTTTTTAGTTTCCTCTTCAAATCCTGGTTTTTCTAATAAAGTAAACATATTTCTTTTATATTCTTCAACTCCAGGTTGATCAAAAGGATTTATACCTAACATATATCCACCTATAGCTACTGCTTTTTCAAAAAAGTAGAACATATATCCTAAGTGATAAGGTGTTGCTTCTGGTATATTAATTACAAGATTAGGTACATTACCATCTACATGAGCAAGTATTACACCTTTTGCTGCTTGTTTATTAACATAATCTATTCCTTTTCCACTTAAATAATTTAATCCGTCTAAGTCTGATTCTTCTTTTTCTATTTGTATATCTATTTCAGGATTATCTATTAAAAGAACCGTTTCAAACATAGTTCTTCTAGCCTCTTGTATAGATTGACCTATAGAATGTAAATCTGTTGAAAAATCTGCACTAGTTGGATAAATTCCTTTTCCATCTTTTCCTTCAGATTCAGCAAATAGTTGTTTCCACCATTCTGCGATATAGTGAAGTCTTGGTTCATAGTTAGTTAAAATTTCCATGTTTTTACCTTTATTGTATAAAAGGTTTCTTGTTGCTGCATATATCATAGCATCATTTTCATAATATTCTTTAGTAGAATAATCTACCATTGCATCATATGCACCTTGCATTAATTCATCTATATTAATTCCAGCTACAGCTATAGGAAGTAATCCTACTGCCGTTAATACTGAAAATCTTCCTCCTACATTATCAGGCACTATGAAAGTTTCATAACCCTCACTAATTGAAAGATTTTTCAATGCTCCTTTTGCCTTATCTGTAGTTGCATATATTCTTTTTGCAGATTCTTCTTTTCCGTATTTTTCTTCAAGTTTTTTCTTAAATAGTCTAAATGCTATTGCTGGTTCTGTTGTAGTTCCTGATTTAGATATTACATTAATAGAAAAATCTCTATCTCCTACTAAATCCATTAAATGTTGTAAATATACTGGCGACATATTAGTCCCTGCAAAATATATTTCAGGTGTTTTTCTATCTTCTTTTCTCATGTTGTTATAGAAAGTGTTAGATAAAAATTCTATAGCAGATTTTGCACCTAAATATGACCCACCTATACCTATTACTATTAATACTTCTGAATCACTTTGTATTTTTTTAGTTGCTTTCTTAATTCTCTCAAATTCTTCTTTATTATAATTTTTAGGAAGATCCACCCACCCTAAAAAGTCACTACCTGCTCCACTTTTATCCATAAGTATTTTATCTGCAAGTTCTACAAATGGTCTAATTTGCTCATATTCATGTTTACCAATAAATGGTTCGATATATGTAGTTTCTAATCTAAGTTTCATTTAATATACCCTCATTTCAATAAATATCTGTATTAAGTATATACTAATTTTAAAATTCTTTCAACATTTCTTTTTATTATTTTCTTCTAATTTTAGCGATAAATTTAATTTTTAAATGATAATATATTTCATATTGTAAAATCATATTGTTGTAATTATTTATATAATAAAGAGGGGAGATTTAGAATTTTTAATTCTACTCTCCACCTTATTTGTCTGTATTTTATATTTTAAAACTTGTACAGTAATCCTAAATCTACTCCA
>NZ_LKKW01000041.1 GCF_001891165.1 Streptobacillus ratti
AACTCTCCTCTTTTTTTTGCTTACTTTTTCTTTTTTTTCTTTTTAAATTATGGTATAATTGTAACGGTAAATACAAAAGAGGTGATTTTTTTGAAAAAAATATATTTGGCTGGAGGATGTTTTTGGGGCATGCAAGGTTACTTTAATAAAGTACTCGGAGTTGTAAATACAACTGTAGGATATGCTAATGGTATTACGTCTAATACAAGCTATATGGAATTAAAGAAAACAGATCATGTAGAAACATTAGAAATTGAATATAATTCAAATTTAGTTAGACTTGAGGAATTGTTACTTAGATTTTTTAAATTGATAGATCCATTATCAATAAATAAACAAGGTGGCGATATTGGTAGACAATATAGAACAGGGATATACTATATTGATTTAGCAGATGTTCCAATAATCAACAAGGTGTATGATTTTATTGAAAAGAAAATAGGTTCTAAGCTCGCTGTTGAAAATGAGCCATTAAGAGATTACATTTTAGCTGAAGATTATCATCAAAATTATCTTGATAATAATCCTGATGGTTATTGTCACATAAATTTAAGTACAGTAAGTGATCCGATTTTCGATAAAATATATACTAAACCTGAATTAAAGGAATTAAGACAAAAATTATCACAATTAGAATTTGATATATCACAAAATAGTGCAACTGAAAGACCATTTACATCAGAATATGAAAAATTTGATGAAGAGGGTATATATGTTAATGTTGTTACTGGAGAACCACTTTTCATGTCATATGATAAATTTGATGCTGGTTGTGGTTGGCCAAGTTTTACGAGACCAATATTAACAGAAACAGTTAATTTTTATGAAGACAATTCACACGGTATGAATAGAATAGAAGTAAAAAGTGCTAAAGATTTAGCACATCTTGGTCATGTATTTACTGATGGACCAAAAGATAAAGGTTCATTACGTTATTGTATTAATGGGTCAATATTAAGATTTATACCAAAAAATAAATTAGAAGAATATGGTTATGGTGATTATATAGTTTTATTTTAAAAGGAGGGAAAATGGCAAGAGAAATTTTAGAAAAATTAGAAGAAATAGAAAAAATTGCTAAAGAAAAATTTGAGATATCTCAAAAAGAAATTAATTCTAATATAGAAGATTTAAAACAGAATTTAGAACATTCTTTTACACAAAAAGTTAAAGAATACAAAGAAGAATTAATTGAGAAATTAAATGAGGAAAAAGAAGAATTGAAAAAATCATTGGAGTATAAAATTACAGATATGAAAGATAAATCTGAAAAATTATCAATTGACTTTCATAATAAAATTAATTTAGTAATAGAAGAAGTTAAAAATATAGTAATGAAAGGATAAAATATGGCAATAGTAAAGGTTGAAAAGTTTAATTTAATAAGCTTTAAAAATGAGCTAAATGCCTTATTGAAACAACTACAAGAATTTGTTGAAGTAGACTTTAGAGAACTTGATTTAGAATTTGAAAATTTGAAATCAAATAATAAAGATGAATTAGAAGAAAAAATATATAAACTAGAGTCTATTATTAAAAAGATTAGAAAATATTCTAAGAAAAAACCTTTAATTGAATCTTTAAGAGAGGGTAAAAAAGAATTTAGTTACCAAGAACTTGAAAAATATATTAGAGATATAGATATAGATATAGATATAGATAATATAGTAGAAGAAATTAATCAAATTTTCTATCAAAAAGAAAGTAAGATTAAAGCAAATGAAGTATTGGTAAATGAAATCAAGGAATATGAAAAATGGTCTAATCTTGATATTACTGAAAATGATTTATTAAAAATAAAAAATGTAGATGTTAATATAGGGAGTATGTCAGTAAAGAATTTTGAAAAATTTAAGTTAGAAGAATTATCTTTATCTGAATTGGAAATAATAGATTATGGTAAAAAAGAAGTTAATTTTATTATTTTTTCTGATAAAAATGAAAATATTTCAGAGAAGTTAAGATTATATAACTTTAATAAATTAAATATAGATTTTAAGAAGCTTCCTAGAGAAATAAAGAATGAAAAAATTGAAAAACTTAATAATAATAAATTAGTAATCGAAAATCTTGATGAAAAATTAAATGAAAATGGAATACATTTAGAAGAAATAGAAATAGCTTATGAATATTATAAGACAATATTATTAAAAGAAAATGTTAAGGAAATGTTTAAATCTACTGAAAAATTAAGTGCTATAAGTGGATATATTCCAACTGAAAGAAAAGAAGAATTTGAAAAGAGAATAGAAAAAGTATGTGATAAAGACTATTATTTAGAATATGAAGAATTTGATGAAAACTCAAGAGATGTTCCTATAAAACTTTCAAATAATGAAGTTTTAGAACCATTTGAAACATTGACAGCAACTTATTCATTACCTAAATATAAGGAGATAGATCCAACTATACTTGTTGCTCCATTTTTCTGGTTATTCTTTGGAATGATGATAGCAGATTTAGGTTACGGTATAGTTATGAGTATTTTATCAGCTATTTCTTTATTATTCTTTAAATTAGATAAAAATAGTAAATTAGCAGTAAAATTTTTATTTATGTTAGGTGTATCAACTATGTTTTGGGGATTGATATATGGGTCATTATTTGGATATGAATTTAGTAATCCTTTACATTTTTATTCACCAACAAGTAACTACAAGCCAGTAATGGTTCTTTCAATAATACTTGGTATAGTTCATATATTTATAGCTTTAGGAGTTAAAGCTTTCTTATTAATAAGAAATAAAAAATATTATGATGCTTTATGTGATGTAGGTTTTTGGATAATAACATTAGTTTCTACAGGATATTTCATTTATGCTAAGTTTACTGGAATTAATGGAAATGTAGTAAATATATCAAAATACACTATGATAATTTCAATGTTATTAATAGTAGCTACAGGGGGTAGAGAAGTTAAAAATATTGGTGGTAGAATAGGATTAGGTGCTTATGCCTTATATGGAATTTCAGGTTATATGGGAGATTTAATATCATATGTAAGACTTATGGCACTTGGATTATCTGGAGGATATATAGCTTATGCAGTGAATATGATAGCCTCAATGCTAGGTAATAAATGGTATATGTTAATATTTGTAGCTTTAATACTAGTAATAGGACATGGATTTAATTTATTTTTATCAATGTTAGGAGCTTATGTACATACATCAAGATTAATATATGTTGAATTTTTCTCTAAGTTTTATGAAGGTGGAGGAAAACCATTTAAAGATTTTAAAATAAAAGAAAAATATATAAATATTAGAAATAATAATTAGGAGGAAAACAGAAATGACTTTAGAATTAGTATTAGTAAATTTAGGACCAGCTTTAGGATATTTAGGAGCAGCACTTGCAGCTATATTATCAGGAATAGGTTCAGCAAAAGCAGTTGGAATGGTAGGGGAAGCAGCAGCAGGAATAGTTATAGAAGAACCTGAAAAATTTGGTAAATCATTAATTCTACAATTATTACCAGGGTCACAAGGATTATATGGATTTGTTATAGCATTATTAGCTTCAGGTCAAATTAATTCAGCTACAACATTTTCACAAGGAATTGCAATATTAATGGCTTGTTTACCTATAGCATTTGTTGGATTACATTCAGCGTTAGCACAAGCAAAAGTATCAGTTGCAGGGATAACAATACTTGCAAAAAATGAAGAACAACAAGTTAAAGGTATAGTATATGCTGTAATGGTTGAGATTTATGCACTACTTGGGTTAGTAATATCTGTAATCTTATTAAACAATATAGCGTAGGAGAAAATAATGATATCAAATTTAGAGAATATTATTTCAAAGATTAAAGTTGATAGTGATGAAAAGATATCTTTGATAACAGAAGAAGCAAATAAACAAATGAATGTTTTAAGAAATGAATTTGAAGATAAATTAAAAACAGAAAAAGAAAATATTGCTAGAAAATTTGAATCAACTAAAACATTAGAACTTGAAAGAATTACTTCAGGTATTGAACTAAAATGTAAAAATATTTTACTTCAAACAAAACAAACTTTAATATCAGAAACTATAGATAAATTAAGAGAAAATTTAGAAAATATTTCTCTTGAAGAAATGAAAACTTTTTTAATGGGTAACCTTGAAAAAAGAATTAAAAAATTTGATGATGAAGAAATATTAATACCTGAAAAATTTAGTGAATTATTAGGGCTTTTACCTAATATTAAAGTTGATGAAAAAGTGAAAAATGGCTTTATTATTAAACATAAAGGAATTGAAGAAAACTTTAGTTTTGATAGTTTGATTAGACATAAAAGAGAAGAATTAGAAGAAGTAATACAAAAATATTTTGAATAAGGAGAATGAATATGAATAGAAATGATTTCATTTTGCCTGTTTCTATAATAAAAATTCAAGAAAAAAAATTATTAACAGAACAAAAGTTAATAAGAATGATTGAAACAAATACTTTAAAAGATATTCTTAAAACATTAAATGATACAGAATATGCATTTTCTATGGCTGGAGTAACAAATGATGAAATGTATGAGGAAATCTTATTTAATGAAACTAAGAGAATATTTAAATTTGTAAGGGAACTTGCAAAAAAAGAGCAAGGAATAGTAGATTTGATAGCTTTAAAATATGAATATCAAAATCTTAAGTTAAGATTAAAAAATGATTATTCAAATTCTGATCTTGAAAAACATATTTTAGATACAGGTATGCAGAATAATGATTTTGATAAAAATCTTTTAATTGTAAAAAAAGAAAAAGATTTACAAAAAGCATCAATATTGCTTGATAAAATGTATTTGGAAGATGTATATAGAATTTCTAGCAATTTAAATGAAGATATATTTATTAAATATAGTAATATTGTAATAGATAAATATAATATGGTTACTTTCTTAAGATTAAAAAAACAGAACAAAAATATTGATTTTGTTGAGAATATGTTCGTTGATGGTGGGAGCATTTCAAGAGATGAGATAATAAAAATTTATGAAAATGAAACATACTTACCTGTATTTAAAAAATTAACTATAGCTAAGTATTGGGATAAATTTGAAAAAGATAATAATATTTCAGAAATTGAAAAAATGTTTGATAATATGATAATTAACTTAGCAATAGAGTATAGAAATGTTACTATAGGACCAGAGCCAATCTTTACATATATAATTGCTAAAGAATATGAAATGAAAGCACTTAGATTAATAATGTCTGGTAAATTAAATAATATAGATCCAGAATTAATCAAAGAAAGATTGAGAGGTGTTTATGTATAAAATAGCTGCTATTGGAGATAGAGATACCGTGATTTCTTTTAAAGTGTTAGGAATTGATGTATTTAGTATAGACAATTTTGAAAATGAAGAAATGAGTATACAGAAAATAAAGTCAACTATAGATTATTTAGCAAGTAATAAGTATGGAATAATATTTATTACGGAGGAATATGCAAAAAGAGCAGAAGAAGTTTTAGAAAGATATAAAACAGAAGTTCTTCCTATGATTACATTAATACCTAATAATAGTGGTAGTTTAAATCTAGGAATGTCAAAAATAGATGAAAATATAGAAAAGGCAATAGGAACTAATATCTTTTAACGAAGGGAGAAAATACTTTGCAAGGTAGAATAGTGAAAGTATCAGGACCACTTGTAGTTGCAGAAAATATGCAACATGCTAATGTATTTGATATGGTAAAAGTTGGTAATGATAAACTTATAGGTGAAATAATAGAAATGAGAGGAGATAGAGCCTCTATACAAGTATATGAAGAAACTACTGGAATAGGAACAAATGAACCTGTAGAAACTACAGGAATGCCTCTATCAGTTGAATTAGGACCAGGACTTTTAGAAAATATGTTTGATGGTATACAAAGACCACTTGATAAAATCAAACAAAAAGTTGGAGATTTCCTATTAAAAGGTGTAGAGGTTAATGCCTTAGATAGAGAAAAAGTTTGGGAATTTGTTGCAACTAAATCAATAGGAGATGAAGTAAGTTCAGGATATGTATTGGGTACAGTACAAGAAACAGAAGTAATAACTCATAAAATAATGGTTCCTATTGGAGTAGAGGGTAAGATAAAAGAAATAAAAAGTGGTAATTTTACTGTAGAAGATACTATAGCTGTAATAGAAACATCAAATGGTGATGTTAATGTAAATATGATACAAAGATGGCCAGTAAGAAAAGGTAGAAAATATGCTAAAAAAATAAATCCTGATGAACCATTAATTACAGGACAAAGAGTAATTGACACATTCTTCCCAGTATCTAAAGGAGGAACTGCATGTGTTCCAGGTCCGTTTGGTTCAGGGAAAACTGTAGTACAACATCAATTTGCTAAATGGGGAGATGCACAGGTAGTAGTTTATGTTGGTTGTGGAGAACGTGGAAATGAAATGACTGACGTATTAATGGAATTTCCAGAAATTATAGATCCACTTACAGGAAAATCACTTATGCAAAGAACAGTATTAATTGCTAATACTTCAAATATGCCTGTTGCTGCAAGGGAAGCATCAATATATACAGGAATAACTATAGCTGAATACTTTAGAGATATGGGTTATTCAGTATCAATAATGGCAGATTCAACTTCTCGTTGGGCAGAAGCTTTAAGAGAAATGTCTGGACGTTTAGAAGAAATGCCAGGAGATGAGGGATATCCAGCATATCTATCATCAAGAGCTGCTGATTTTTATGAAAGAGCAGGTAAGGTAGTTTGTTTAGGTGAAGATGAAAGAATTGGAGCCCTTACAGTTATAGGGGCAGTATCACCTCCTGGAGGAGATATTTCAGAACCAGTTTCTCAAGCTACATTACGTATAGTTAAAGTATTCTGGGGATTAGATGCACAACTTGCATATAGAAGACATTTCCCAGCTATTAACTGGTTAAATTCTTATTCATTGTATCAAACTAAGGTTGATGAATGGATGGATAAAAATGTAGATGAAAAATTCTCATCTAATAGAACTTTAGCTATGAAATTATTACAAGAAGAGGCAGGATTGCAAGAAATAGTAAGATTAGTAGGTAAGGATACTTTATCATTTGAAGATCAATTAAAACTTGAAGTAGCAAAAAGTATAAGAGAAGATTATTTACAACAAAATGCTTTCCATGAACAAGATACTTATACTTCTCTTGATAAACAAAATAAGATGCTAAACATGGTCTTATATTTCTATAATCAAGCTCAAAAAGCATTGAAAAAAAATGTATATGTAAATGATATATTAGAATTAGAAGTTAGAGAAAAAATTGCAAGAGCAAAATATTTATCTGAAGAGCATATATATAAGATAGATGAAATCAATAAAGAGGTTGAAGAAAAAATTAATGAACTTATCTCAAGACAAGGGGAGGTAATGTAGTGATTAAAGAATACAAAACAATTAATGAAATAGTTGGACCACTTATGACTGTTGAAGGAGTTGAGGGTGTAAGCTATGATGAATTAGTAGAAGTAGAAACACAAAATGGTGAAATAAGACTTGGTAAAGTTTTAGAAGTAAATGAAGACAAGGCAGTACTTCAATTATTTGAATCACCAGCAGGAATAAATATGAGAGATTCTAAAGTTAGATTTTTAGGAAGACCTTTAAAATTAAGAGTTTCTGAAGATATGATAGGTAGGGTTTTTGATGGTTTAGGTAGAGAAAAAGATAATGGACCTAAAATCGTTGCTGAAAAATCTTTAGATATTAATGGTCTTGCATTAAATCCAGTAGCTAGAGATTATCCATCTGAATTTATACAAACAGGTGTTTCTGCAATAGATGGATTAAATACATTAGTAAGAGGACAAAAGTTACCAATATTTTCTGGTTCAGGACTTCCTCATGCTGAACTTGCAGCTCAAATTGCAAGACAAGCTAGAGTATTAGGAGATGGAGAAAAATTTGCCGTGGTTTTTGCTGCTGTAGGGATAACTTATGAAGAAGCAGAATTCTTTATTGAAGATTTTAAGAAAACAGGAGCTATAGATAGAGCAGTTTTATTTATTAACTTGGCTAATGACCCATCAGTAGAAAGAATTGCAACACCAAGAATGGCACTAACATGTTCAGAATATTTAGCATTTGAAAAAGGAATGAATGTTTTAACAATAATTACAGATTTAACAAATTATTGTGAAGCTTTAAGAGAAATTTCTGCTGCAAGAAAAGAAGTACCTGGAAGACGTGGATATCCTGGATATCTATATACAGATTTATCAACTTTATATGAAAGAGCAGGAAAATTAAAAGGTAAACCAGGGTCTATCACTCAAATACCAATATTAACAATGCCAGAAGATGATAAAACACATCCAATTCCAGATTTAACTGGATATATTACTGAGGGACAAATTGTACTTTCAAGAGAATTATATAAGAAGAATATAATGCCACCTATTGATGTTTTACCATCACTTTCAAGGTTAAAAGATAAAGGTATAGGAAAAAATAAAACAAGAGAAGATCATGCAGATACAATGAATCAATTATTCTCAGCATATGCAACAGGTAAGGAAGCAAAAGAATTAGCAGTAATATTAGGAGAATCTGCATTATCTGATACAGATAAGCAATTTGCTAGATTTGCAACTGAATTTGAAGAAAAATATGTTGGTCAAGGATTTGTGTTAAATAGAAGTATAATAGATACTCTTGAACTTGGTTGGGATTTATTAAGAATATTACCTAAAAATGAACTTAAGAGAATTAGAGATGAATATTTAGAAAAATATCTTGAAAAAAAGGATAATTAATTATGGCTAGATTAAATGTAAACCCAACAAGAATGGAGTTAAGTAAACTTAAAATAAAGTTGGTTACAGCAAAAAAAGGGCATAAATTACTTAAAGATAAGCAAGATGAATTAATGAGAATATTTATAGAAACAATAAAACAAAATAGAGAAATGAGAAAAAGAGTAGAAGAAAAATTAACAGGCTCACTTAGAAATTTTGCTATATCTAAATCATTAATTTCTGAATCTTCTTTTGAAGAAGCTGTTGCAGTTCCAAAAATTAACTTTGAAGTAAATGTGGAAAAGAAAAATGTTATGAGTGTTAGAATACCTCAACTTACTTTAGAAAAAAATGGTAATGATGATGATATTTACCCTTATTCATTTGCTTCAACAAGTTCAGAACTAGATATGGCTGTTGAAGATTTAAGTAATATTATGAATGAATTATTAAAGCTTTCTGAAATTGAAAAGTCTGCACAATTAATGGCAGATGAAATAGAGAAAACAAGAAGAAGGGTTAATGCTTTGGAATACATGACTATACCAACTTTAGAAGAAACAATAAAGTTTATTAGAATGAAACTTGATGAAAATGATAGAGGAGCTATCATTAGATTAATGAAAGCTGGAATAAAAAATTAAATATTTAGTAAATGGCGAAATTATTTTCGCCATTTTTATATCTAAGACATTTTTGAATTAAAATTTCATAAAAATTTTAAAAAATGTAAAAAAATTTCATTTTAGTAATTGACATTATAAAAAGTTAAGGTATAATATTATCGTAGAAATATATATTTTTTTAGGAGAGAATAAATGGCA